>JAGGZG010000159.1 GCA_021162125.1 Anaerolineae bacterium | reverse complement strand
CCACGCCCGCTTTTTCCTCCAGCGTGGCCCGGATGGCTGCCGTGGTGAGGCCGTAGCCGGTGCCTACTGTGCGAAAGTCCAGGTAATTGCCGGTGATGGCCCAGCGCACCAGGAATTGAAAGCGGGCGAACGGTTGATTTAACGGCGGTGGGGTCAGCGATTCTGCGATGGCCAGACCCACCTCGTTGGCCCTGCGCCTCAGGTCGGCGAAGGGCATCTCCAGACCGGAGAGCCGCTTGAGAATGCGGTGCACGCGAGTGATGTAGTAAGATGGCACGCGGTCGCGGCTGACCTCGTTAGCCAGGAACTGCGTGGCCTCGGTGACGATGCGCCAGCGCAGGTCTGCGTCGTCGGGGAAGAGCAGTCGCGCCGCGCTTTCCACGTCACCCAGGAAGCAGGGCAGGCATTCCGGGATGGTCAGCATGGAGCCTCCCCTGTGTCATCGGCGACTCCATCTTCATCTTGCTGAAGCGCTTCGTCCATTACCTGATTGACCTCGCGTTGCAGCTTCTGGGCCATAGCCAGCAACTCCAGCAACTCGGTCTCGGCCTCTTCGTCATCCTCGGGACGCAGGTTCCAGGCCTCTTGTAGGGCTTCCATCATGCGGTCGGTGCTGCGTTTGATGGCCCCGGCCATATCGGCGGCGGTGATTTCCCGCGTCAGGAGTCGTACGCGCGGCCCGCTGAAGTAGCCCAACTCCTCCATGGCCTGCCGCTCCTCGGGATCACCGTCCCCGAAATCGATTCCCTCGTAGAACTCGAAGCGCCCGTCGGCCGCCAACGCCTGCTCGAAGTCCTCCAGCGACAGGTCGGGGTCAATCCCCTCGGCCTGTGCCTGAAGCCACAGTCTCTTGAGGGGGACGATGAATTCCTCGTCCGTGGCGAGCATCTCCGCTGCCCAATCCGTGTATGACATGTTTGTTATCCTTTCTTCCATTACCCTCATACTCTCATAACGCGGCCTCCTGCCGCAACCAATCCAGGGGACGCAGATGAACGCGGATGAACGCTGATTTTTACATTTTTATCTGCGAAAATCTGCGTCAATCTGCGTCCGAAAAATTCTCGCGCATAACGCAAATCTTGTAGGGCAATTCTATACTCCCATACTTTTGTATGGCTAGGCTAAAGTATACCACAAACGCGCCGTCAGGGGAAGAATGTATTTGACAGCAACTTGCCTCACTGCTATACTCAAGCCGTCTAAGTACGGGATTGGGCCCCATTTGCCGGTACGACTCGAGGAGGCGAACAGAATACCAATGACAGCAGCACAACGGCGCATCTTCTGGACTCTGACGATTGCTAATTTCTGTCTGTTCTTCGGCTTCAACGTCTGGCGTTCCGTCTTCAACAATTTGGCCGTCGAGGAACTGCACATCGAGGCAGCGCAGATTGGATTCATCCAGTCAATACGCGAGGTGCCGGGGCTCATCGGATTCGTGCTCGGCTTCCTGGCCCTGCTGTTCACGGAGATGACCATCCTCAACCTGAGCGTCGTTCTTTTGGGAGTGGGTCTCATCGCCACTGGCTGGGCCGACCAATTGAGCACGTTGATCATCGCCACCGTGGTGATGAGCATAGGTTTTCACTTCTTCGTCCCCAGCTCCTCCTCCATGGTGCTGATGATCAGCAAGAAGGCACACGCACCTCGCGCCCTGGGCCGGCTGAAGAGCGTCAGCGCGCTGGCAGCCGTGGCCGCCACAATCCTGGTCTTTTTCACCGTGAAGGCCTGGGGCTATCGCTGGCTGTTGACCGTTACCGGCGGGCTGGTCATCGCTGGCGGACTGATTACCCTCATCATCGGACGCGGGCAGACCGGCCTCCGCGAGCGGCGGAAAGTGGTATTCCGCCGCCGGTATCTGTTGTACTACGTGTTGACCCTCTTGATGGGCTGCCGGCGGCACATCTTCACCACCTTCGCCGTCTTCCTGCTGGTGCGGGTGCACGGCATCAGCGCCCAGGAGACGGCCATCCTTTACCTGGTGAACAACCTGATCAATACCTACGCCTCCGGGCAACTGGGCAGGCTGGTGGCCCACTTTGGGGAACGGACGACCCTCACGGTGAATTTCCTGTTGCTGATCGGCATTTTTCTGGGATACGCCTACATTCCCTTTCTGCCAGTGCTCTACCTGTTGTTCATCGCGGATAGCATCCTGTTCGGCTTCTCGCTGGCGCTGAACACTTACTTCCAGAAAATTGCGATAACCCCGAAGGAGATCACCAGCAATCTGGCGATGGGGCAGACCATCAACCACGTGGCCGCTCTGTTCGTGCCCGTGCTGGGTGGGCTGATCTGGGAGGCGTATGGGCCAGCGGCTACGTTCCTGGCCGGCGCGGCGGTCGTCGCCGTATCGCTGATTTGCACCCAGTGGATACGAACCGGGCCAGCATTGCAACCGGTCTCCGTAGCCGTGCAGGGGAAGTAAAAAAAGAGGAGAACCTGACGGCTCTCCTCGACGACTTCTCCCGTCTCCGGAACGCGGTCACACTGCCCGGCAACGTAGTAGTCATTTTCCCTGGGCGGTGCGCCGCATGGAACCGGTGTTGGCCTGCGTGATCTGGGCACTGTGCGTTTACAGTGAGAACGTAAGACTGAAGCGGACACCGTTTTGGTGAGGGCAGCCCCTAATCGAGCGACGGCGAGCTGTGAGCTGTGGACCTTTCGACGACGCCGGATACCTGATGCCGTCTATGGCGGAGGAGAATGGATCCCTGGTAGGGGTACGGGCGAAATTAGAGGCACTCTGGGCAACCAGGATGGCATATTTGAGCTGGCTGGTCCAGCTCTGGAGGAGATGGCTGCCGAACTGGGCTACAACGAGGTCGTGGTGCAAGGCACCATCCAGGCCGAATTG
>JAGGZG010000331.1 GCA_021162125.1 Anaerolineae bacterium | reverse complement strand
CATAGCAGCCTCCTCATAAATGGGTTGATCGATTTGGTTAACCTGATTATACCCCTGGAGGCTGCTATCGCCTAACTCGGCGCGCTGGTTGTTAAGGATCTGTTGGAATTACATTACTTTGTGCCTTTGTGTCTTAGTGGTTGATACCCTCATCTCGATTTTTCAGACATGCTCTAAGGTTAGCGTCCGGCGGGGCGGACGAGGAGCACCAACACACGAGGGGCAAACTATCGAAGTTTGAGCGAGAAAAGGGGGATAGGTGTGAAAGGAAAAGGAAGTATCAGGAAGCTTTTAGATCTCGCGGCGATCATCCTGGCCGTGGCGATGGTCGCCTTCGTGGTCGGCGTACTGGTGTATCGGGCCGGACTCCGTTCCAGCGCGGGGGAGAATTATCGCATCGCCTTCGTTTCCGAATGGGAGGGCGATCCTGAGATCTACATGATGGACCTGCACGGGGAGCATCTACAGCGACTGACCGACGAACCAGGGCAGGAGTCCTATCCGACCTGGTCGCCCGATGGACGGCAACTGGCCTACCTCCACCTGGGCGATAACAACGGTGACGGGAAGATCACCCTAGAGGATGGGACGTTACTGCGGATCGTTGACCTGGGGAGTGGCAAGCGCCGGACTTTGGCCCGCTTCTCCGGCCTGGCTTTCGCGCTGCACTGGGCTCCCCAGGGGGATCGCTTGCTGCTGGGCCTCGTGGAGGATACCGACGGCGATGGGAAACTGGAGCCCGGCGTCGACCATGGTGTGCTGCGGGTGATTAGCGTTGAAAGCGGTCAGGCGGTGATCCTGACCTCGGACGCGGTGCCTTTTTATCAGGTCAGTTGGTCGCCGGACGCGGAACAGGTGGCCTTCGCTGCCGGGCCGCAACCCTTCACCCTGTGCACAATCAGCAGCCACGGTGGCCAGCCACAGCGCCTGATCGAGAAAGTGGGGCTGGCGCTGGCCTGGGCTCCCGATGGGCAGCGCATCACCTACGCCCGCACCAGTCCGATGGGCACTGAACTGGTCACCATTCCGGCGGAACCCGATCCCGAGGCTACGCCCGCACCCACATCGTTGACCGACAAGCCGTTGCCGGCCTACATCATCGCTCACATCGTCTGGTCGCCCCAGGGTGATAAAGTAGCGTACGTGGCCGGTGGCTCGCAGGGCCCCAAGGACGTTTTCATCTTGGACATCGCCCAGGGGACTGTAGCGGAGTTGAGCAGTCACATCAACGGGGACGTGGGCGGGATATCGCCCACCTGGTCGCCGGATGGCAGGTACCTGGCCTTCTCTGCACAGGAGGGCGACGAGAACAGCATGTCCGACATTTACGTGGCCACCGTCGGTGGGGGCGTGAATCGCCTGCGCGTGGGGACGGGTGACAGCTATCTCCCCGCCTGGCGGCCGTAGGACGGCGGATTTCGGAACATTATCGGATGATACGCAATACGCAGCACGCAACACGCAACACGTGCTCGGCAGTTTCGAGTCCATTATCGAGACAAGCTCCCATGCGCAAACTCTATCCCACATTCGTCGTAGCCATCTGCTCGCTGGTCGCCGTCACTTCTTCTCACAGCCCGGCCCGCGCCACTGCCCCGTTGGCCCTGCCCCCGATCACCGACCCCGACGGGCGGCTGGGGATGTGCTTCGTCTACCACGACGACCCCGACTGGCACACCCTGGCGGTGAACGCCGGGGCGCGCACCAACCGCTGGCAATTGAGCTGGTTCGACGTTGAGGCCACTGACAGCACTTTCGATTTCTCCGTTTACGAGGACGAGGTCTCTACGGACGTCGCCTCCGGCCTGGAGATCAACGCCATCCTGATGGGCACGCCGGACTGGGCGGCGACCAGCGGCAGCCGCTTCGCGCCGCGCATCCACGCTGAGCACAAAACCCCGCCGTGGGCTTTTTTCGCTTTCGAGTGGACCAGCACCAGCGCCTCCCCGCCGCGCAACCTCGACCTGCCGTGGAACGATCCGGCCAATTATTGGGGGCGCTTCGTGTACAACACCGTCTCGCATTTCAAGGACAGCGTCCAGTACTGGGAGATGTGGAATGAGCCCGATTACAGCTACTTCTGGACCGGGACCGCCGACCAGTATTATCAGCTCCTCAAAGTCGGCTACCAGGCGGCCAAAGCCGCCGACCCCGACTGCACCGTGCTCTTCGGCGCACCCATGCTCTACGGCGACGATGGCGCGTTCTTCGAGCAGGTGCTGGCCTTGATCCGCGACGATCCCACCGCGCCGGATAACAATTACTATTTCGATGTCATCCCCATGCACCTCTACGCCGACTCCGCCCAGCTTTACGACAACGTCGAGTGGCTGCGCTGGCGGTTGAGCCTGTACGACCGTCCCGGCAGCCACGATCTGGAGAACAAGCCCGTATGGGTCAACGAGATGGGCGTGCGCATCTGGGGTGAGCCGCCGGGACCGGACTATCGCGTGGAATGGAGTGCCACCCCCGAAGAACAGGCCAACTACGTGATCCAGGGCATCGCCAACGGGCTGGCTGCCCGCGCAGAGCGATTGTTCTTCTTCCGCCTGCACGACGCGGACATGAGCGATGCTTACGGCCTGGTGCGCAATGACAAAAGCCTGCGTCCCGCTTACGATGCCTACCAGGTGGCCGCCACCTACCTGAGCGACCCGCTGTGGGTTAGCCGCGTGCCCAGCGGACCCAATGTGCGCGTCAGTCTGTGGGGCACGCCCCGGGGCAAAGTCAGCGTGCTATGGAACACCTCGCCGGCGACCAGCACCTACACCCTGACGGCCGTCCTGGACAGCGCCACCGTGGTGGACAAGCGCGGCCAGCCCCAGACTATCACCCCGGTGAACGGCAATTACACTTTCATTCTGTCGCCGGCCACCGCCACCCTGGTCTCCGACCCCTCGGTGTATACCATCGGTGGCGATCCGCTCATCGTCATCGAGGCCGACACCACGCCGCCTACTTCGACCGTCGCCACTCTGCCGGAAGTGGTAGGCAGCGCAGCCTTCACCGTGAGCTGGTCGGGCGACGATGGGCAGAGCGCCGTGTGGAACTACGACGTGCAGGTGCGCGATGGCTCCGCTGGCGAGTGGACCACCTGGCAGAGTTGGACCACGGCCACTTCCGCGACCTACGAAGGGCAGGATGGCCACACCTACTACTTCCGCAGCCGGGCCCGCGACCTGGCGGGCAATGAGGAGGCGTACCCCCCGGGCGACGGCGACGCGCACACCACCGTCGTCCTCACCCGCACGCTCCATTACAGTGTTGTCTCCCTTTACGCCGACATGGAGGGGAACGGCGTGCGTGATGGCGACGACTACTCCCTGGACGGGGTGACGATGACTTTCTATGATAGCAGCGGACAGGAGGCAGTGCCCTCTCACCTGGGCAGCTCCTGGGAGTTCACCACTACCGTGCGCGTCGGCGAGACATACACCTTCCACGCAACTAAGCGCAAATTCTTCCCCACGCAGTCCACGCTCACCATCCCGGCGGGAGTGCAGACCCTTGACGCCGGCCCGTACGACGTGGCCCTCCTACCCGCGCCTTACGAGGCTCTCCTGCCCCTGGTGCTGAAAAACTTCACCCCCTGATGCGGAACGTTCAAGGGCGGACAGATAGCCGACTTCCCCCCTGCGCGCGAAAGCGCGCGGGGGGACTGAGGGGGGGAGAGAAAGTCGCCCCCCTCTAGCTCCCCCCGTTTCACGGGGGGAGGACAGGCTTCCCCCCTGCGCGCGTTCAAGGGCGGACAGATAGCCAAAATCTGAAGAGCAGGCCTTGAAATTCTTGAAGCTCACTTATAGCCTGTCCTCCTCTACCGTTTGCCCCTCACTCAAAAGTGATGTAGAATGAGCCTCACTTTGCGTCTCATTTTGGACAGGAGCACAGACGAGCCGTGGAAGCAGACATCGCGAGCGAAAACCAGTCACCCATAGTCAACGGCCGGGAGATCGCCGGCGCAGCGGGGATCATCGCCCTGGGCAACGTCCTCAGCCGGATCATGGGTTTGGTGCGGGACGTGGTCATCGCGCGCCTGTTCGGAGCCAGCGGGCTGGTCAGCGCCTACGGCGTGGCCTCCAAAGTGCCTACTTACCTGTACGACCTGCTGGTGGGGAGAATGGTCAGCTCGGCGCTGGTGCCCGTTTTCAGCGAACACGCTTCCGTGGAACGGCGCGAAGAGTTGTGGCGCATCGCCAGCCTGATGCTCACCCTGACCACGCTCGTGCTAGTTGCTGTGACCCTGCTCCTGGAAACGGGCGCGCCCTTGCTGTCCTGGCTGCTGGCTGGCGGCTGGGACGCAGAACTGCTGGCGAAAACGACGGCCCTGCTGCGCCTGACCCTGCCCGCCGTGATTTTCCTCGGCCTTTCCGGGATAATCAACGGATTGTTGTACGCGCTTAAACGGTTCAAGTATCCTGCCTTCACCATGGTCGTGTTCAACGCCAGCATCGTGGTCTGCGGGCTGGCTTTCGCCCGGAGGTGGGGTATCGCAAGCCTGGCAGTGGGATTGCTGATGGGGGCTGTATTGCAGGTCGCCCTGCAGTTGTTTGGCCTGCGCGACATGCGCTTCCGGCCCAGGCTGAACCTGCGCGATCCGGCATTGCGGCGCATCATCCGCTTGTATCTGCCCATCGTCCTCGGATTGGTCGTCAGCCAGGTGGGGATCATCATTGACCGCAACCTGGCCTCGCGGACGGGGGAGGAGAGCATCGCCTGGATGAACTACGCCACTACCCTCATCCAGTTTCCACTGGGGTTGGTGTCCATCGCCATCGCCACGGCTATCCTGCCCACCCTGTCACAGCAGGCAGCCAGCGACCGGGAATCGGTGGCCGACTTCAGTTCCACCCTGGCGCTGGGCCTGCGCCTGGTGCTGGTGCTCATCATCCCGGCGGCGGTGGGCCTGTTCGTGCTGGCTACTCCTGTGGTGGCTCTCCTGTTCCAACGCGGTGCCTTCGACGTCCGTGACACGGCGATGACCGCCCTGGCCCTGCGCTATTACCTCCTGGGCCTGGTATTTGCCGCCGTGGATCAGCCGTTGGTGTTCGCTTTTTATGCGCGCAAGGACACCCTCACTCCGGCGCTGGTCGGCGTGCTGGGGGTGGGGGTCTATCTGGCCGTGGCCCTGGCCCTGATCCGTCCCCTGGGCATGGTTGGCCTGATCCTGGCCAACGGGGCGCAACTCAGCGGACACGCGGCCGTCATGCTTATCCTCTTCTGGCGGCGAGTGGGCAGCCTGCGCGGGCATGGCCTGGGGACAGCGTTGCTCAAGACGGGTTTGGCCTCGGTGTTGATGGGTGGGATGACAGCGCTGGTCTTGCGCGTGTTGAGCGGCGGGGTGAACGATCAGACGTTGCTGGGACGGCTGACCCTGGTCGGTGTGGCGGGGAGTGCGGGGCTGGCGGTCTACCTGGGGCTGTGTGCCCTGCTCCGCGTGCAGGAGATTGGGCTGCTATTCGGGGTCATTATCCGCCGCTTGCGCGGTGCTTGACGCTCCTCTCAGGGTAGAGTATAATGGCAATGTGAAAGCGTACAACGGGGCATCCGAGCTACAGTCAGCCAGTTCCGCAATCATCCCGCTAGTTGATGTTAGGCCACCGGGACAACAGGTATATCGAAAATGTCACCAGTCACAGATTACCGTCTCACTGACCACGCTCAATTCGAGATGGCACGTCGTCAAATCACCGAGGCCGAGGTCGTTCGGGTACTGTCTGCACCAGAGCAGATCGAAATAGTGCGGCCCGGACGTGCGGTCTACCAATCACGGGTTAAGTTTGGGAAGCCTGCCCAAACCTACTTGCTGCGTGTCTTTGTAGACATTGATCAGCAACCACCAGAAGTGGTCACGGCTTATCGCACCAGCAAGATTGAGAAGTACTGGAGATAGGAATCATGAAAGTGATATATGATAGGGACACAGATACACTGACCGTCATCTTCGCAAATATGCCTGTGGCTGAGAGTGACGAAGATAAACCAGGCGTGATTCTGGATTATGACGCATCAGGCAATCTGGTGTCCTTAGAGATCCTCGATGCGTCGCGGCGAGTGGGATTACCAACTCAGATCGAGTATCAGGTGATTCCAGTTGGTGTGTCCTGAGCCCCTTTCGTAATTTGTTCAGATCAGCAAAAGTCATCCTTATTAGTATAATAATGGTGGACAAGGGTGCACCGATGGGGTAGAATTAGGAAGTGGTGTGATCAGCCACTATCCTGTCCACACCCATCGGCCACTTACTTGGGGATAGAGGACTAGGTGCATCCAGCGCTGCGAGCGCCAGTTCAGGACCGTCCTGAGCGGAGCGCAGCGGAGTCGAAGGAGACTTTTGCGGCCCTCATAGACAGTCAAAATGCGTTCTCCGCAAAGGGACTGGGAGAAAGGCAGTTCGTCAGTCGGGTATCGCCCGACAGCAGAGGGGAGGGGTGATATGAGCATCGTCGTTCTGGGTGGCTGTGGGGATATGGGCAGCTACGCGGTGCGCGGCCTGCTGGCCCACAGCGAGGCACATATCACCATATTGAGAAGAGGGTGATCTAAGCTGCCTTCTGACGTTCACACTCTTTATACCGACCTCCTTGAATGGCGCTCGATTCAGCAGGAGATGGCCAAGTTGATGACCATGCTGGAGACGTTCTGATGTCCTGGTACAGGGCTGTGGTCCAGAAGCTCCAGAGGGCGGGTATCTTTTCGCAAGGGGTTCTGCACGTACGTTTGAGAACTGAGCAATGAAAGACCGGCGCTGTGTGGACGATCTGACAATCGAAGAGTTGGAGCAGATTCTGCTCATCAAGAAGCGCGAAGCGCGCATGGCCCGCGTGCGACGCCTGGCCTCCGCCGGGCGCATGATCGAGGGCGCGGCTGCCCTGGCCCGCGAGCGGGAAATCCCGCCGGTCGAAGTGGCCGTGACCAAGCCAGCTCCCCCGGTTCGCCCCCGCGAGGCGGATGCCTTCCATTCACTGGAGGTAGACGCCCCGCCGGCGGAAACGGTCGAAGCAGTGCAGCGGGCCGGGGCTCGCCAGCAACGTTGGGCCAAGCTGTGGGATCGGCTGTTGCTCGTGGTAGAAATGGGCGCGGTGATCGGGCTAGTCGTGGTCGTTGCTAGCTTTTTCACCGAGCTGCGCACCCTGAACCGCGAAGTCGCAACTGCCCGCGAGCAGCCCACGCCGACGGCCACCCCGTTGATCAGCGTATCTGTGCTGCCGGGCGGTCACAGCCCCCCCACCGTCTCGGGCGAAGTGCCGGATCACCTGCGCGACTGGGTGGAGCCTGCCCCGCCAGTGGTCATTCCCACGCCGGGTCCCCAGGCCCCCACGCGGCTGGTCATCCCGGCCATCGGGGTGGACGTGCCCGTCGTGGAGGGTGATAGCTGGGAGCAACTCAAGAAAGGCGCGGGACACCACGTGGGCACGGCGAATCCGGGCGAACGGGGCAACTGCTTCATCTCCGGTCACAATGACATCTTCGGCGAGATATTCCGCGATCTGGAGAAACTGGAACTGGAGGACGAGATCATCGTCTACGCCGGGGCGCAACCCTTTCGCTATCGTGTCAAGGCCAAGCGCATCGTGGACCCCGACGACGTGAGCGTGATGTATCCCACCAGCAGCCCGGTGCTCACCCTGATGACCTGCTACCCCTACCTGGTGGATACCCACCGCCTGGTAGTCATCGCCGAATTGGTGGAATAGGGGTCACAGCGGTTATCACGCCTGGTAGCCGGTCTGGGCTGAGAGAAAGACGTCCTATATTTTGTCAAGCCCCACTTTTGATACCAGGGGCAGGTGATTTTGGCAAGTAGCAACACGACACTATGGGTGCTTCGGTCCATTTTTCGAAGCCCCTGAGAGAGGGATGCAATTTCGCACCTGAACAACAGACCTATCCGGCTGGTACACTAGGAGACAACTAGCAGCTCGGCTGTCTGCGCCAGGTACGCCTTAGTCATCAATCGTTAGCACGCGGATGAGCGCGGCGATAAGCGCGATAGTCTTCGACCTCCAGGAAGAAGGGGCGCTGGTAGCGCCACATATCGTAGAGCACGTTGGTGACGAAGTCGCGGGCGATAGCGACCAGGGCGATGAAGTGGCCTCCTTGTGACTTGCGGTTCTTGATGTGCTGGTACATCTGTTGGTACTTGGGTACGTACTGCTTTAGGTGTCCGGCCAGGTTGACGGCGGCGTAGCGAGCATTGGGCGAGCCTTGTTTGGTGATGTGCTTGGACTGAAAGAGGGTAGTGCCCGAGATGTGCTTGCTGGTGGTGAGGCCCAGGAAGCTGGCCAGGTGTGGGCCATTAGGAAAGCGATGGACGTCTCCGGTTTCGCTGACCAGCGCCAGGGTGTTGCTGACGCCGGCCCCTTTGACCAGGCGCAACAGTCGGGTCTCCGTGCGGTCTTCGATCAGGCCATAGCCGGTCTTGAGGAAGTACTGTTTGTGTTCCTGGGCGGTGGAGATGTCCTGGATCAGTTGGCGGACCCGATAGGTGATCACCTCACGTCCGATGGGGTGAGTGAGGGTTTGACGGCAGAGGGCGATGAGCTGTTCGGCTTGCTCGCGACCGAAAGCGGTGCGGCAGTGGTCTGTCAAGATTGCGGTGATGGGAGTCGGGCCCGCGGCGATGAACTCGTCGGGTAACACATAGTGCTGGAGCAAGGCATAGACGGCGCGATGGTGCAACTTGGCCTGCGGAAAGACCTGACACAAGGCTGGGTTGTAGGCCCGCAGCAGGGAGCGCAACTGGTTCTTCTTGTCGTTGATCTGCTGGGCCAGGTCGCGAGCCGCCCGAGAGCACAAGCGGGCGGTGAGCAAGTCAGTGTCCTCCATCAGGACGACTTCTGGGGTGCTGCCGAGGCGAACCTGTTCGGCCAGGGCGTAAGCGTCCACAAGTTCGTTGCGCACCCGCTTGGAGAGCACCTCAGTCATGTGCTCGGTGGTGCGCGGGTTGTAGAGCACGCGGGCCAGGTTAGGGCGACCGGCCAAGAAGTCCCACCACGCCCAGTAGTAGATGCCACTGGTCTCCATGGCCAGCACAATGATGCGCAGACGGTGTTGGCAGCGTAGGCTCTCCAGCCATCCCCAAGCCTGCTCGAATCCGAATGGGTTATTGGGGACATCCGAAAGATGCCCTAGTTCCTCACCGGCGGCATCGACAGCCAGGAGGGTGAAGGTCTGGTCAGCCACGTCACAACCAACGTACATCGTCAAACGGTCGAGATAGGTCTGGAGCAGGTGCTCCGCTTCGATCCCCGGCGGGGCCGGGGGCAGATCGGCCTTCAGCTCAACGCTGAGGGCCCGGCGCAGGGGTTGCAGTTCGCGGTACATGTTACACCTCCATAAGAATGATTGGGCATTGGGCCAGGAGCCAGGGGACAGTCTCCCTCGACACTGCCGGCGACGCAGCCTAGTAGCAGATACGGTTCACCAGCATCGTCCTTTATCCGGGTCCAACCGGACAGCGCGAGGCCTCAGTCTTTCGGACGGGGCTGACCCACAGGAGTAGTCTCGAGTCTACCCTGGCTCCAGCGGTGACCACGAGGCAAGAGCCTCTTTGTGATCGGTGCCTGGCCCGCCCATAGTGTACCGCGAACTGGCTCTTCTGTCTAGCCCGGTAGTGCCACTCATGGCATTACCCCAGATTAATTATACTAGGAGT
>JAGGZG010000230.1 GCA_021162125.1 Anaerolineae bacterium | reverse complement strand
CGCGTAGCTTCTTCGGCATGGTTGCGCGGGCTATTACACGGGTTCTGGCCTACACCCTGAGTTTCTTCCTGGCGGAGATACTCACCCCTGATGTCGTCGCACAGTGCCGGCCCGAATCGACAAATCGCTTCGCTACTCCGGCCCCAGTATAAACTAGCAGATAGGGTAATGTATATTACAGTATTACCCTACGACATTTGCATTGTCTGCGCAAATTCTCGAGCGACGATTTGGTCATTGGTCATTTGCGGCTTTGCCACGCTACGCCGTGTATTTGCGGAACCCGCTGATAAACGCCAGTTGTGGGAACTCGGCCAACTCCTCGGCGGGGATCTCCTCGATGACCAGGTAATCACCGCGTTCCCGAAGAGCGATCTCGCGCACAGCCTCCATGATACGCGAAAGGTCCACGCCTTTGGGACAACGCGCATAACAGGTCTGGCAGGCAGCGCAGAACCACGGTGTCTCCGAGTTCAGCACCTCTTCCACCAGCCCTAACTGCAGCAAGCGGATCACCTGGCTGGGCAGCACGTCCATGGCGAAAGCTGCTGGGCACCCCGCCGAACACTTCCCACACTGATAACAGGCCAGCAAGTCCTGCCCACTGATCTCCTCGATCCTGCGCACCAGGTCATTCTTCACAGTTTCAGCCGACAGTCGGATTCGCATCAGTTCCTCCGCGTGTCAATTGTATCCCTCCAGATTGCTCAGGTACGCTTGCACAGCTTGGACGTAACGTGGATAACTGGTCAGGGCTCTCCGTATGCTCCCGAACACCGCAGCGTCGTCCAGTTGGTCGTACTCGTGCACCAGACGGTTGCGCAAACCGGCGCTGGGGGCCAGCTCCTCGGCCAGTGATAACTCGATAGCCTTGACTTTTAGTGCCAGATCAAAGAAAGATTGGTGATAGCTATCTGCCGGCGGGAACCCTGAGCCAACCAGCAAGTGATTGTTGATGTCAATGGCCGCCTCGATCACCGTCTGCAACAGTCGTTCGGCTGCCTTACGTTGGTAAACCTGTGCACAGTACTCGTCGAAAGACAACTGCGCAATTGGTTTCAGCAATCTGAGGTATTCGCTGATCCTGGCCAGTTTCTGCTGGACGAGGGCAATTTCCATCGCTGTCATGACAGGAGCACCTCCAGAGAGTCCTCGATGTAGACCGGGAGCAACCGGTAAATATCGTGGCGCGCGTCCTGATACTGCTTCCACGCCAGGACTCGGAAAATGTTGAAAGCCGCAGGGCGAGCCTCGTAGAGCACCTGAGCGGCACGGGTGGCCTCGTATTTGAGCAGTGGCGAGGCCCGGCGCAGGTCCACCAGGTCAACGTTGCCCATCCCCAGCACCTGGCTAAGCCGATAAGCCAGCTTGAGGAAATCCTCGGCAGGAATTATCCCCTCCTGGCGCAACACTCCCACGTCGTAATCGCTCCCCTCCCGCGCATGGCCCGTGGCCCGCGAGCCGAAAAGAACAACCAACTCTATCCCGTATTCCTGGCAAACCCCTCGTAGCCGATCCTCATCCATCTTTCGCCCCTCACCTAACTACCTAAACCACCTAATCACCCAGCCCCCTACCCCTCTTCCCGGTACTGCGCCTTCCCCATCTCGTAAGCGTCGTTCCCGTAAATGTCATTGACCACCACGGCGGGGAAATCCTCCACCCGCAGACGGCGCAGCGCCTCCGCGCCCAGTTCCGGGTAAGCGATGACCTCGGCCTCCTTGATAGAATTGGCAATGAGAGCCGCCGCCCCGCCGATGGCCGCGAAATAGACCGCCTTGTATTTCTGCATCGCCTCGCGCACCGGCATAGAGCGGTTTCCCTTGCCAATCATCCCCTTGAGCCCGACCTCCAGCAAGCGCGGCGCATAGGGGTCCATGCGATAGCTGGTCGTCGGCCCGGCAGCGCCGATGGGCCGTCCTGGTCGAGCGGGTGATGGCCCCATGTAATAAATAATCTGTCCTCTCGGATCAAAGGGCAATTCCTGGCCCGCATCTAATGCGGCGACCATTCGCTTATGTGCCGCGTCGCGCCCGACGTAAATCGTGCCCGTGATTAACACGTTGTCGCCGGCGTGCAACTGCTCGATCGTCTCGTCGGTCAATGGAGTTGTAATCTTAATCGTGCCCATCGCCTTCCTCCTAAATCACCACTTCTTTGTGCCGCGCGCTGTGGCACTGAATGTTCACCGCGGCGGGCATACTGGCGATGTGACAGGGGAACGTCTCCACGTGCACCGCCAGCGCCGTCGTCCGCCCCCCCAGTCCTTGCGGCCCGATGCCCAGCTTGTTCACCCGCTCGAGGATCTCCGCCTCCAACTCCGCCACCTCGGGATCGGGATGAGGCTGGCCCACCGGCCGCAGAAGCGCCTTTTTGGCGATCAGCGTGGTCTGGTCAATCGTCCCTCCAATGCCCACGCCAACGATGATCGGTGGGCAGGGATTAGCGCCGGACTTATCCACGCACTCGACCACCCAATCAATAATCCCTTGCCGTCCGGCCGCCGGTGAGAACATCTTAAGGTAGCTCATGTTCTCGCTGCCGCCGCCTTTGGGAGCTACGGTGATCTTCACCCGGTCACCGGGTACAATCTCAGTGTGGATCACGGCTGGGGTATTGTCTTTGGTGTTGATCCGCGCCGAGAAAGGCTTGTCCACCACCGACTTGCGCAGATACCCTTCTTTGTAACCTTTGCGCACCCCTTCTTGGATCGCATCATAGAGATTTCCGCCGACGATGTGCACCTCCTGGCCCAACTCCAAGAACACCACCGTCAGGCCGGTATCCTGACAAAGCGGCAGTTCCCCCTGGCTGGCAATCTCTGCGTTCCGAAGTATCTGATCGAGTACAGCCTGCCCCACTGGTGAGGGCTCGCTCGCCCGCGCTTTTTTGAGCGCCGCCAGCACATCATCCCCCAGATAATAGCAGGCCTCGATGCACAACCGGGCGACCTCATTGGTAATCGTCTCTACTTGAACTTCCCGCACTCTGACACCTCCTCAAACGTAAACGAAAAAAGGGACACCATCGGCTTAAAACCACGCCTTCAGATGTCCCATTTGCTCAACCTGTTTTTTCCCGCTTCGGCTGTCCAATGCGCCGGGCGAACCCAACACCATTCATCGTCTCCCCTTTGAGTCGTCAGTCAGCGTGGGGTAGTATACACTTTTTTAGTTGCTTTGTCAATGGCGATTTGGCACCACCATCAGCAGTAATTTTGCACTTTTTACAAAGCATCCGCGGTTCGCCACCCGCTCCCCCCTCAGTCCCCCCCGCTCGCAGGGGGGAAGCCTGTCCTCCCCCCGTGGAACGGGGGGAGCTAGAGGGGGGCGCGATCCATGCATAGCCACTTTGTGAAATCTGCAAAAGTACTGCATCAGGACTTGCCCCTCTTGAGCAGGGCATACCCCAGCCTCCGCAGGTTGGCCTCGTCCTTGCGCCACTTCTTCCACACCTTGACCCACAGTTCGAGGTACACCCGCGTGCCGACCAATTGCTCAATCTCGCGGCGCGCCGCCGTGCTGATGCGCTTGATCATCCGCCCCCCCTCGCCTAGAAGAATGCGCTTTTGCGATTCCCGCTCGACGATGATGGTGGCGTGGATGTAAGTCATATCGGCGGAGCGCTCCTTGAACTCATCCACGAGGACGGCGACGGCGTGCGGCACTTCCTGATGCGTGAAGCGCAACACCTGCTCGCGGATGAGCTCAGCGGCGATGGCGCGCACGGTCTGATCGGTGATTTGGTCCTCTGGATAATAACGCGGGCCTACCGGCAGATGAGCGACGATGCGTTCCAGCAGATCGTCCAGGTTGTCCCCGCGCGTGGCGGAGATCATCATCCAGTCGTCGTGCCGAATCAGGTCGAGGTAGGCTCTGGTATGCGGCTGTACTTTGTGCGGAGGTAGCAGGTCCATCTTATTCAGGGCCAGGATCACCGGGACGTGCTCATGCTCGGCGATGAAGGCCGCGATCTGCCGATCCTCGTCATCGGGCATAGTCGAAACGTCCACCACGAAGAGGATTTCGTCCGCGTCGGGGATGGCGCGGGTAGCCGTCTGCACCATAAACTGGCCCAGCTTGTGCCGGGGGCGATGAATGCCTGGCGTGTCCACGAAAATAACCTGGGCATCAGGGCGGGTGAGGATGCCCAACAGACGCCGGCGGGTAGTCTGCGGCTTGTCCGAGACGATGGACACCTTCTGCCCCAGGTAAGCGTTCATCAGCGTGGACTTGCCTACGTTAGGTTTACCGATGACGGCCACGAAGCCCGAACGATGATCTTCGGGCAAGCCTTCTTCGTCAAGCAAATAGCTCCAGTCCTGTGACTCAGCCATACTACTCCAAGCATCTGTCGCGAGGTGCGACGCACCTGGGAAGCGCGTCGCACCTCGGCTCACATACCCAGTTTGAGCGGGTTGAAACACGTGTCCACCTCGCACACGGCCCGTTGAGACTGGCGACGATAATCCACCCGCTGGCCAGCGTGCCTCGCACCGCATTGTGCCTGACTCGTGGTCACTATTCTACTCCAAAAACAAACGCCGGTCAAGGAGACCTCCGAGGCAACGAAGTGCGACGCACCTCCCGCGCCGCAGGCGGTTCAAGGGCGGACAGGTAGGCAACTTCCCCCCTGCGCGCGAAGCGCGGGGGGACTGAGGGGAGAGAGAAAGTCGCCCCCCTCTAGCTCCCCCCGTTTCACGGGGGGAGGACAGGCTTCCATCACCACTGCGCCAAGCCACCCACCGCTTTGCGCTATGATCTTGTCACTCCTGTCCTTTGTAGTATAATAGCAACCTATGAGATGGAGTAGAAAAGACGAACTTGTAGGTGCCATACAACCCTGGATCGCCGCCCTGACGGTCGTCGCCGGTGCCGCCCTCCTGGGCCTGGCTTTCTGGGACTGGGAGTTCGCCGGACAGTTGCCCGCCTGGCTGCGCGGCGAGCGCGTCTACGGCTACTACTGGCGGCAACTGGCCGGATTCACCCTGGCGGCGGAGGGCATCGCCCTGAGTGCGTGGTTTCTCGCTGGCCTGGCTGCCGCACGGGCGCGCAGGGTCCCCCTGGTCGCTACCCTGCCGGATCGGGCGAAGTTTTTCCGACCCGCTTTCCTGGCCGGCGGCTTCTTCCTCCGCTACCGCGTTCACGTCCTGGGCGTGGAACACGGCAGCTCCGTCTGGACGTACCTTCTACTGGGGGTGACCAGCGCCGTGGCCGCGCCGCTACTGGGCGCACTCCTGGGCGATCTGAACCTGGAACGCCTCCGTCGCTGGCCTCGCCTGGGCCTGTACATCGTCGCCGCGCTGGTCGTGATTTATTTCCTCACCTTCACCGTGCTGACCTGCGCCCGGCACACAGACTTCCGCACCCACGCGCTGGACACGGGCACGATGGATCAGGCGGCCTGGAACACCATCCACGGGCGCATCCTGGAGCGCAGCCCTCTCTACCGTGACCCGCTGGACGGCCCTCGCCGCGAGAACCGCCTGTTAGACGGCAAACTGGAGCTGTTCTTCATCGCCCTCTCGGCCCTGTACTGGCTGTGGGCCGACCCCCGTCTGCTGTTCATCGTGCAGACCGCATTCCTGGCCGCCGGGGCGTTTCCCCTCTACGCCCTGGCCCGCGACAGGACGAAGAGCTCACTGGCCGCCGTGGCCCTGACCGCGGCCTACCTGGCCTACCTGCCTCTGCACCACATCACCATGTTCGAGTTCCATCCCTCGGTGCTCATGGTACCCTTCCTGTTTCTGACCTTGCTGGGCATGGAGCGCAGATCGTGGCGGATGTACTGGCTGGGGCTGGCCCTGGCTTTGACCTGTCGCGTAGACGCAGCCCTCGTCGGGTTGGCGCTGGGAGTGTACCTCTTCCTCGTCCGCGAGCGACGGCAGGGCCTCCTGACGTTGGCCGTGTGCCTGGCCTGGCTGGTGCTCGACTTCAACGTGATCACCCCCTGGGTCAAGGACCTGTACGATTTTCGCAGCCCAGACCTGCTGGCCCGCCGCTTTGGCCAGGTAGGTGGCGGGCCGTGGGGACTGATCGTGCACGCCATCACCCATCCCGGGCAGGTCATCCCTTTGCTGCTGGACCGCGAGAAGCTGCAAACGGTCTTCGACCTGCTCGTGCCTCTGGGTTTCCTGCCCCTGCTGAGCCCCGGCCTGGCTCTCCCCGCCGTCCCCATCCTGATCATCAACCTGCTGGCCAAATCCGAGTGGCAAAGCACCATCCGCGCTCATTACATGGCCCCCGTGCTACCCTTTCTGTTCGCGGCCACGGCGGGCGCTATCGGCTGGCTGGGCTGCCGATGGAGACGACAACAAGTAACCACGTCCCTGGCCCTCTTCGTCCTGGTCAACACCGCGCTCATCGCCGTTTTCTTCAGCCCCTATCCGCCGGGCAAACAATTTCACTGGGTGGACTATCACCAGCCATCGATCCACGAGGCGAACTTGCGGCGCATCGTCGCCCTCGTCCCCGACGAGGGCGTGGTCTGCGCTCAGAGCGACATCTTTCCACATCTCTCCCACCGGCGGGACATTTACGTCTTCCCCTTCGTCGCCGACGCTGAGTACGTGATTGTGGACCTGGACCCCACGGCGGAGAAGAGTCCCAGCGGATTTCACACCTTCTACGCCCGGGTGAACGAGCTGCTGGAGAACCCCGATTTCGGTGTGATAGCCTCGGCAGGGGGGGTGCTGCTTTTTCGGAGAGAAGCCAGCCGATCCAACCTCCCCGCGCTGCGCCAGGCCCTGGACGCCTACGGACGCGACTTCTACCGCGTCGCCTTTCTTGACCATCGAGTGCCCACCCATCTGCGCGCCGATGAACTATACCGCGTGCAAGTCACCATCCAGAACACCGGCTCCCAGTGTTGGTGGTCACGCGATTGGCACCCCGTGCGCCTGACTTACCGCTGGCTGCGTGCCGACGGCCAGTCCCAGGTCATGGACGTCCCCAGCCTGCGCACCGACATGCCACACATCGTCAAACCAGGCACAGCCGTCACCCTGCGTCCTTTCCTCCTCACCCCCAAACAACCGGGGGATTACATCCTGGAATGGGACGTGGTGCGCGAGGAAGCGGCCTGGTTCAGCGATCAGGGGGCAGCGACCCTGCGCCTGGTCGTGGAAATGGAGTGAGGTGAGGTGAAATACGCCCGGCCCCGGGCAGAGATTGATTTTGCAACCAGGATGGAGTATAATAGCAAGGCTAGAAAAGGGTTTTCGGGTAACGAGAGCCGTGACCCTCCCGCTGGTTCCGAGTCTGTAGGAGGGTCATAGACCTGTCTATGCAACGGGGTTGGCCTACGATTTAGCGGGATTGGTGAGGTGGTACGATGGGATACGTGTTACTGGGAAGCATGGCTTTCCTGTTCGCCTTCTCCTTCGATCTCGCCGCCTTAAAAGGCATTGCCCACCTGAAACAGGCTCTTGGATTGGCCTTCACATTGCTCTTCAGTTTCGCCTTGCTCATGGTTTGCCTCCAGGCAGAGAGGTTTCCTCTGCCCAACTGGCTCTCCTGGGTAGGCTGGCCTCTGCTCGTCGTATCCACCTGCCTGCTCGTCTATTCCATCTTCTTGGAAATCCCTTTCAAGCAGACTTATGCCATGGACGGGGTTGGCGATAAACTGGTCAAGACCGGGACCTATGCCCTGGTTCGTCATCCCGGCGTCCTCTGGTTCGGCCTCTTTCTCCTGGCTCTCATCGTAATCTCCAGGTCGAAGCTGCTTCTGATCGCCGCTCCGCTGTGGTTTTCCCTGGACGTGCTGTGGGTGTGGATTCAGGACTGCTTCTATTTCCCTCGGATGTTTCCAGGCTACGAGCAATACAAGCGAGAAACGCCAATGTTGATTCCAACCAGGGAGAGCATTGTCAAGTGTGTTAAAACCCTGCGGAAAGATTGGGTGGTCCCCCTGTAGAGCGTTGGTGACGTGTCTCGCCCGAACGTTCACGTTCGGGCTACGAGATGCAAGGCCCTCCGGGCCTCTGAAGCCCCCGGAGGGGGCTTCCCACCTCGTAGTCGGGCGGTTTAGCGCCCGGCGGGGCGGACGAGAAGCACCAACACACAAGGGGGAGACTACCAAAGACTGAGCGGGGTACGTAAATGTTTCTGGCGTCATCGGGAACGCCACAAAACTCAAAGGGGGGGTAAAGAAAATGACGAGTGCAAGCGAGTTACTGAGACAGGGACGAAGGGATGAGGTCTGGCGGAAGTACTGCGGCTTCCTGGATCTCAGCCTGGAGGAGTTCATGGAGATCCAGCGGCGTCTGCTGATGGAGCAATTGCAGTTGATGAGTCGCTCGAAGCTAGGGCGCATCCTGATGGGGGATGACCCACCGCAGGACGTGGAGGAGTTCCGGCGACAGGTGCGTCTGACCACTTATGAGGACTACGCGCTCTACTTGAACGAGAAGCGGGAGGACGTACTAGCGGAGAAGCCAGTAGCCTGGGCACACACCTCGGGCCGCTCCGGCCGCTACAAGTGGGTCCCGTATACCGCTCGTGCCTTCACCAAAATCGGTGAGGGAGTGTTGACAGCAGCGATCCTGGCCACGGCACGCCATCGCGGTGAGGTGCGTTTGGAACAGGGTGATGTCTTCGTCTACAATGCCCCGGCACGTCCTTATACCAGTGGCTATGCTCTGCGCAGCGTGGCGGAATTATTTGATTTTCACTTTGCCCCGCCAGTGGAAAAGACAGAGGAGATGAGCTTTCAAGAGCGCATCCAAGCCAGCTTTCAAACCGCTCTACGCACTGGCATTGACATTATCGGCTCAATCAGTTCCGTTCTGATCAAAGTGGGGGAGCGCTTTGCCGAGGGTGGAGGCGGTGGCGATTCCTCTCTGGCGCTGCTGTTGCATCCGGCCGTACTTTTCCGCTTGGGGCGAGCGATAGTGCGCAGCCGGTTGGATGGACGGCCACTGCTGCCTAAAGATCTCTGGCGGGTAAAGGGCATGCTAGTCGGCGGCACTGATACTGACATCTACAGGGAGCAATTGAAACACTACTGGGGTGTGGAGCCTCACGAACAATATGCCTGCACCGAGGCGCCTAATATTATGTCCACCCATGCCTGGAATCGCCGAGGGCTCTATTTTTTGCCCGATGTCTGTTTCTACGAGTTCATTCCCGAGGGGGAATGGGCGCGAGCGCGAGCCGACAAGACGTACATCCCGCAGACGGTGTTGCTAGATGAAGTGAAGGTCGGACCGCGCTATGAGGTGGTGATTACCAACTTCTACGCTGGTCCCTTCCTGCGCTACCGGCTGCACGATTTGGTGAGGTTCATCTCACTGCGGGATGATGAGACAGGCATTGAGCTGCCCAGCATGGTCTTCTCCGGCCGTGACGCTGACCTCATTGACCTGGCTAGCTTCACCGGTTTGATTGATGAGAAGCTGGTCTGGCAGGCCATCGCCAACACCGGTATCGCCTACGAGGAGTGGGCGATCCGTAAGGAACTGCTGGGCAAGCACGCCGGCCTGCACTTGTACATCGAACTCAAAGAGGACCTGCCCGCCGAGGAGGTGTCGCGGCGAGTACATGAGGAGCTGAAAGCCCTCAACCCCTTCTACGCTGATCTGGAAAGTTTCATCGAAGTGTGTCCCCTGCAGGTGACGCTGCTTTCACCTGGTACTTTCCTGCGCTACATGCAGGAGCAACAGGCAGCCGGTGCCGACCTGGCCCATCTCAAGCCGCCGCACATGAACGCCCCCGATGCCGTCATGGCCGATCTCTTGCACTTGAGCGAAGCCATGACTTAAGTCGGCAACGGTATGGAAGCAATGTCCCCTCGCACTCCACTATCAATCAAGTTACGGAGCTGAGCAGTGCAAGTAGGAGTTATGTAATGCAGGCACATCTTTGGTTTATCACATTCATATTCCCCCCTCTGCTGGCTCTGCTGAGTTACATTCTCTTACTGGGCATCGTCCTCCGTCACGGCGCTCGGTCGCGTCTGCATCGTTTCTTCGCTCTCTTCCTACTGACCATGGCCGTCTGGAGCTTCGGCTCGCTAATGATGCGGCTTAATCCGTCGCGCATCGAGCTCTGGAACAAAGTGCTGTTGGCAGGCGGAACGGTAACCATGCCACTGGTCTTATTCGGCTTCGTGCAGGCCTTCCTAGGCCAGCGGCGGGACAGATGGCTATGGTTGGGCCTGGTGATGGCCGTGGGTCTCGCCATCGCCACTGCAGCGGGCTATATGATCGAGTATGTGCGCATGACGAGCGACGGCCAACTTGAGTTTGGCTTCGGTCAGGCCCTGCCCATCTATGGCACGTACTGGATCTTCTACGTAAGCTACGCCTGCTGGAGCCTGATACAGGCCTACCGCCGCACCGTAGACCCGGTGATGCGCAATCGTATCCGCTATCCATTGATCGGCATGGCCCTCGTCCTCCTGGGTGGTTTCACCAACATCTTGCCAGCCCTCGGCGCTTTTCCCATAGACCACGCCGCCAACCTAATCAACGCCCTGCTGCTGGCCTACACTATCTTCCGTTACCGTCTCCTGGACATCAGCATCGTGGTCCGCAAGGGCTTGCTCTACTCCATCCCCACCGCCATCATCGGCGCTGGCTACTTCCTCGTCGTCTCCCTGGCCGTGAACTTGTTTCACGTCATTACGGGATATCAGGTCCTCCTCCTCTCCCTCACCATGGCCGCCGTCACCGCCGTGGCCATCCAGCCCTTGCGGGGGAAGGTGCAATCCTGGGTTGACAGGCTCTTCTTCCGCGAGAAATACGACTCTAGTCTGATGCTCCAAAAACTCAGCCGCACGGCGGCCTCTGTTCTCGACCTCGATAGGCTAACGGACATGATCCTGGACGAGGTGACCACAACCATGCACATCGAGAGGGCGGCTTTCTTCATCAAACAACCGGAAAGCAGAGAGTTCCTCCTGATGGCCCGGAGAGGGCTGGATCGGGGCGCTGATTTGAGGCTGAGAGAGGACCATCCTATTGTGGACTGGCTGTCCAGCCACGAACACGCCCTGACCAGGCACGTCATGGAGGTAGCGCCGCAGTTCAAGGCCCTCTGGGCACAAGAGAGGAAAGATTTGGAGAGCATCGGGGCTGAACTCTTCGTCCCGCTGAAAGCCAAGGGTGAGCTCGTGGGCATCCTGGTCCTAGGGCCAAAGCTCTCAGAGGAGAGCTACTCGCAAGACGATCAACTCATCCTGACCACCCTGGCCAACCAGACGGCGATGGCCGTCGAGAACGCCCGGCTGTACGAGGCCCAGCGCCGGCGGAGAGCAGAGCTCGAGGCCCTGCACCAGGCCAGCCTGCACCTGACCTCCACTTTGGAGCTGCAGCTGGTCCTGGAGGCAATGCTCGACTATGCCCTCAAGCTGGTATCCGCTGATGACGCCCACATCTTCCTCTACGACGGCGAACGGCTGACCTTCGGCGCTGCCCTGTGGGCGGATGGCCGCCGGCAGGAACCCTACGCCGAGCCCCGTCCGCATGGCCTGACCTACACTGTCGCCCGCAGCGGGAAACGCATCGTCGTTCCCGACGCCAACAGCCACCCGCTCTTTCGAGATTGGCAGTGGGGCGGGGCCATCGTCGGCCTGCCGCTGCGCATCGGTGAGCGGGTGGTGGGCGTGATGAACGTCGCCTTCCTGAGGCCACACGCCTTCGACGAAAATGAACTTCGCGTCCTGGGACTCCTGGCCGATCAAGCGGCCATCGCCATCGAGAACGCGCGACTGCACGAGGCTGTTCGGCAAGAACTGGCCGAGCGCAAGCGTCTGGAGGAACAACTCCTCCACTCACAGAAATTGGAGGCCGTCGGGCGACTGGCCGGCGGGGTAGCTCACGACTTTAACAACTTGCTGACGGCCATCATCGGTTATTCTGATCTCGTCCTGATGAGTCTTGGTCAAAACGACCCGTTGTACAAGGACGTTGAGGAGATCAAAAAAGCCGCCGAGCGGGCCGCCTCGCTGACCCGCCAGCTCCTGGCCTTCAGCCGCAAACAAATGTTGCAACCAAAGGTGTTGGACCTCAATGCCACAGTCACCCACATGGAGAAGATGCTGCAGCGTCTTATCCGCGAGAACATTGAGTTGGTCACCATCCTCGACCCAGCGCTGGGCCACATCAAAGCCGACCCAGGGCAGATCGAGCAGGTGATCATGAACCTAGCCGTCAACGCCCGCGACGCCATGCCCCAGGGCGGCAGGCTGACTATCGAGACGGCGAACGTCGTTCTGGACGAGAACTATGCCCACCAGCACATGGAGGTGCAGCCCGGCCCTTACGTTATGTTGGCGGTGAGTGACACCGGCATGGGAATGGACGATGAGACCCAAGCCCACATTTTCGAGCCTTTCTTCACCACCAAAGGTGTGGGCCAGGGCACGGGACTGGGCCTGGCCACCGTCTACGGGATCGTCAAGCAAAGCGGCGGTCACATCCGGGTCTACAGCGAGCCCGGACACGGCACGACGTTCAAGATTTACCTGCCCCGCATCGAGGAGGTTGTCGAATCGGACCGGCGAGCTCCAATCCCCGGCGAATCCCCACCGGGCCGGGAGACCATCTTGCTGGTGGAGGACGAGGACATGGTTCGGGACCTGGCTCGCCGCGTACTGCTCCAACGCGGCTACACCGTGCTGGAGGCGCGTCATGGCAGGGAGGCCTTCCAGATCTGTGAGCAGCACAGGGGCCCGATCCACCTGCTGGTGACCGACGTGGTGATGCCGCTGATGAACGGTCGCGAATTGGCGAAACGCCTGACGACCCTACACCCAGAGATGAAAGTGCTCTACATATCGGGTTACACGGACAATATTATCATTCACCACGGCTTGTTAGAGCCGGGCATGGCTTTTCTCCAGAAACCTTTTACCCCGGCAGCCCTGGCGCACAAGGTTCGCCAGGCGCTGGACACGTCCCAACAGGGGGGTGAAGACAATTCCCCCCCTCTAGCTCCATAGGCATCAAGCTAACGGTCACAGCAGGTAGGCGGCTGAGGGATCTGTGTTCGAATGGACTCTGGCTGAGAGACCGGTTCAGGTCAGTATGAGGGTTACTACTCAGGCCAGCGGTTGAAACCGCGCCTGAGGAGCTAAAGCTGGCTGTCCACCTGCGTGGACAGGCGCGTCCACGCAGGTGGACGCTCGGCTGCAAGCCCTCTAGAGGCGATTTCAATCG
>JAGGZG010000288.1 GCA_021162125.1 Anaerolineae bacterium | reverse complement strand
GATTGAAATCGCCTCTAGAGGGCTTGCAGCCGAGCGTCCACCTGCGTGGACGCGCCTGTCCACGCAGGTGGACAGCCAGCTTTAGCTCCTCAGGCGCGGTTTCAACCGCTGGCCTGAGTAGTAACCTGCGGAAGAGATAACAAACTGCCTGCCGGGCTAAGGCAGGCAGTTTGTTCGGGACAGCATGGGAGAAAGTGGCTTGAACGAGGAGCGTGTTCGACAAATACTCGAGATCGAGAGGCAAGCGCAGGCCATCCGTGACGCAGCCGTGCAAGAGGCAGAGCAACTGCCAATACAGGCCGAAAAGGAAGCTCAGGCCATCATCGAGAAGGCCCGAATCGAAGCCCAGGAGGAAGCTCACCGGTTGGTAGCTAATGCCCAGGCTCAGGAGGAGTGTGCGCGCATCCTGGCCCAGGCGGAGAAGGAAGCCGAACGCATGGAGGCACTGGCCATGAGCCATTTCGACTGGGCAGTGAATTACGTACTCGATCAGGTAGTGGGGCGGGGGTAGGGCACGTGGCCAGAGGGGGCGTCTCGGGATATGCTGCTGTTCACGCGCGAGTACGGGCCATGTACTCCACCATGCTCACCCCGGAGACCTGGGGTGCACTATACGAAAGTGCGGACTTCGCAACCCTGATCAGCCTCCTCAAGAAAACGGTCTACGGCCCGTACCTGACGGCAGTAGAGGACAAAGACCTCACCCCACGGCGCTCAGTCTACCAGATCAAAGGCCATCTGGCCGACGCCTACGTCACCGTGATCTACATGGTGCCGGAGTCCGCCCGCCCGTTGCTGATCCAGCTCTACCGCCTTTTCGAGGTGGATAACCTCAAGGCAGTGTTACGCGGCGTGGCAACTGGCGCATCGTGGGACCAGGTGCGCTACGTTCTCTTCCCACTGGGCTCTTTCACCGTCCTGCCAGCCCAAGCGATGATAGAAGAGGAGAGCGTGGGGGCGGCGGTAGAATTACTGCGCGGCACCCCTTACTATAGCACCCTCTCCCACGCGATGGAACGCTACACTGCCGAGCAAAGCCTTTTCCCCTTAGAGGTAGCACTGGACTTGGATTACCTGCGTGAGCTGTGGAGCGACATCAACCGCCTTCCCAGCCGGGATCGAGAGCAGGCACTGCGCATCGTAGGCTCACTGATTGACATGAACAACCTGATGTGGGCCATTCGCTATCGGGTATATCACCACCTCTCCGAGGAGGAGATCATCAACTACACAGTGCCTTTTGGTTACCGGGTGCGGGACGAAGACATCCGGGCCATCGCCGCCGGCGCCGACATCGCCCAGGTAGTGACACGCATCTATCCAGACCTGGCCGACGTGAGTCCTTTGTTCCAGGAGCCCCGGAGTGGATTGCCCCAGTTAGAGCTGCGATTGCAACGCCGTATCGTAAAGCAATGCCGGGCAGCTTTCATTGGCTATCCTTTCCACATCGGCATCCCAGTGGCCTACGTGCTGCTGAACGAGCTGGAAATTCAGGACCTAACCGTGTTAATTGAAGCTAAGTCGTTGCAAGTGCCAGCCGAGGAATTTCAATTGCATTTGGTGATGAGCTAACATCCGAATAGCCACGCATTGGCCATTGGGACTTCGTAGTGAGCGTAGTCGAACGATTTGGTCATTAGCGCATCGGCCGTTGGAGGTCCTATGTTCTACCCGCAAAAAATGACTGAAATAGAGATCATTGTCCCAGAGCAGCACGTGTTGGCTGTAACCAGGGTGCTGGCCGAGCAGGGCGTTTTTCACCAGGAGGATGCCAGAGGTTACTTGAGACTGGAAGCGGGGCTTAAATCGGCTGACTACTGGCGAGAGGAATCCTCTGCTTATGCCTCGCTGGAGCGACGGATTCTGGCGGTCATGCAGGGTCTGGAAGTGGACGAAGGAGAGCCACCGCCGGCCGACCAGGTCTCGATGATCGAGATCGAGGCGGTACGTCCAGCCGTGGAGCGGCTGGAGCAGGAGACCAGGGGGCTGATCGAGGAATTGACCAACGAGCAGAAGAAGCTGGAACAGCTCCAACGGTACATCCACCAACTGGAGCCCATCGCCGACATGGATGTGGAGATCAGTGCGCTGCGTAACCTGCGTTACATTTTCGCCATGCTGGGTATCATGCCCGTGGACAACCTGGAGCGGCTGCACACCAGCCTGGCGCGTATTCCGTTCGTGCTGCTGACGCTACGCAAGGAAGGTCGACAGGCCGTGGTCCTGCTCCTGGGGGCAAAGTGCAACTCCGACGTCTTGGAACGAGCGGCCCGTAGCGCCTACCTCAATCCTCTGAGCCTGCCGGAGGCCTATCGTGGTACCCCAGCACAGATCCTCGAGACGATCCACGCGGACATCGAGCGCATACAACAGCACATCACCGAGCGGAAGGGCGTGATGACGGAGTTGCACGACGCGCGCACACAACAACTGCGAACCTTGCTGTGGCGGGTGCGCGCCAGCCGGATGCTGACGGATGCGATAGAGCGCTTCGGCAGACTTCGCTACTCCTATCTCATCGTCGGCTGGGTGCCAACCGTCCATCTGGAAAACCTCACCAAACGGCTCCACCAGGTCTCGGATAAAATCCTCATCGAGACCAACACGCCCAAGCGACGCAGCGAGAGACAGGACGTGCCGGTAGCCCTGGATAATCCGGGCATCTTGCGCGCCTTTCAGCAGTTGGTCATGACCTATGGCCGGCCCCGCTACGAAGAGATTGACCCCACTTTTCTGATCGCGCTGACCTTCCCCCTCCTTTTCGGGGCAATGTTCGGCGACGTGGGACACAGCTTGATACTGGTGCTGATGGGTGGACTGCTGGTCAGCCGCAAGATACGAGCTCTGCGCGGTATGGCAGACCTGGGGACAATAATCGTCATCTGCGGGCTGGTAGCAACGGTGTTTGGCTTTCTCTACGGTAGCGTCTTCGGCATGGAAAACGTATTGCCGGCACTCTGGCTCCGGCCCTTGGACGACATTATGCAGATTCTGATGACAACGATCGGAATGGGCGTCGTGTTGCTCAGCGTGGGGTTCATCCTGGGGATCATTAACGCCTGTATAGCGCGTGATTGGGGGAGGTTGCTCTTCGAGCACAACGGCATTGCCGGAGCTGTGCTCTATTTGTCGCTCGTCGGTCTGGTGACAGAGGTCTTCTTGAACAAAATGCTCATTCCCCCACTGGTGCTCATTGTGCTTGCAACCATAGCGGGCGTCATCGTTATGTTCTCCGAAGCATTGAGCCGTTGGATAGGAGGGCAACGCCCGGTGGTGGAGGGGAGCATCGGTACCTATATCATCCAGGCGACCTTCGAGATGGTGGATACGCTGATCAGCATCCTGAGCAATACCCTCTCTTACGTGCGTGTGGGCGCTTTTGCCGTGGCTCACGGCGGTTTAAGTGCCGTGGTCTTTATCCTGGCCGAGATGGCCGGCTCAACTCGAGGCATTGGCTACTGGATTGTGGTCATTGTGGGCAATCTCTTTATCGTGGGTTTCGAGGGGCTGATCGTGGGCATCCAGAGTTTGCGTTTGGAATATTACGAGTTCTTCAGCAAATTTTTTACAGGTGGGGGAATGCGCTACACGCCACTCACCCTGTTGCCCAGAACGAGCAGGTAAGGCGGGACCCCATTCCCACACCGGAGTAGTTTTTCAAAATTCACAAGACCCGGCCCGGTGCAGAGCTTCGAAAATTTGCGCCCTGTGCAATTAAGTCTGATCCGTTACTGTCCTGAGGATCTATGTTCTCAAGTAGCAGATATGACTGCACAGGTCGAAAATTTGCATTGTTTGGTAAGGAGGAATTCGATGATCATAATAATCGCAATGATAGCTGGCCTGGTGCCGATGGTTCCGGCGGTAATCTTCGCCCTGCGCCAACGCCGGCGCGCGCCAACGAGAGCGGCCCGCGGCCTGGTGCTAGGGCTGACCGGCTTCAACGTAGTGCTGGCCCTGATGGTAGTCGGCCTGGGGCTCGTCTGGCTGGCATCCCCAGCAGCAGTGCTGGCTGCCGGGCCGGGGATACAAGAGTCCACCAGCGATCCTTACGTGTCGCTGGCGGCGGCACTCTCAACCGGATTGGCAGCCATCGGCGCCGCCATCGCCGTCAGCAGCACAGGGGCAGCGGCGGTGGGGTCGATTGCTGAAAAACCGGAGACTTTCGGTCGCGCTCTCGTCTTCGTCGGCCTGGCAGAAGGTATCGCTATCTACGGGCTGATCATCTCGTTCATGATTTTGCGTCAGTAGGGCAGTGAGGGATTCGCTTACCCGTGCCATTCGTGATAAAAGTCTGGGTCTCGACAAAGGTGTCGAGTAGTGAGCTGCTCAGAGATGAGAGCCACTCCCTGCTGACCGGGATATTTTAAGAAATTCAGAGAGGGACGTAAAATGATTGTAATAGCAGCAGTGCTGGCCGGGCTTGTGCCAATGATTCCAGCGATGATCTTTGCCCTGGGACAACGCCGGCGCGCGCCAGTGAAAACAGTGCGTGGTGTGGTACTGGGCCTAACCGCCTTCAACGCTGTGCTGTTGTTGGTGGGAGTTAGCATTGGACTCATTCAGTTGGTCTTTCCCTCAATGATGGCCTTTGCTATCGGCCCACAGACACAAGGAGCCGCCGAAGACCAATATGCGTCGTTGGCGAAGGCGATTGCAACGGGGCTGTCGGCCATCGGCGCTGGCATCTCCGTCGGCGCCGCCGCCATCGGTGCCGGCGTGGCAGTCAGTGGCACCGGGGCAGCGGCAATCGGGGCAACCGTTGAAAAACCAGAGGCTCTTGGTCGTGCCCTCATCTTCGTGGGCCTGGCAGAAGGTATCGCTATCTATGGGCTCATCATCTCGTTCATGATCCTGAGTGGAGGATAGGGGTGAAAGTGCTGGTCATTGGCCACCCAGAGGCCGTGCTGGGCTTCTCACTGGTCGGCGTTCACGGCCAGGCTGTGACCACCGCCGCGGAAGTCAACCAGGCACTCGACGACGCGATGACCATCCCGGACGTCGGCATTATACTGGTGACCGAGGACGTGGCGGAGTTGATCCAGACACGGATGGATCAACTCAAACTACGCAGCACTGTGCCTCTCGTCGTCGAAATCCCAGGGCCAGAGGGACCGCGCCCCGACCGGCCATCCCTCAGCGAGGTGATCAGGCGGGCAATTGGAGTGAAAATATAGTACGCGACGAATGGATTGGACAGTCGAGCTATGAAATCAGCAGATGAAAGCGTACGGGCACTCTCCCGTGAAGTGTTGGACGAAGCACGGGGGGAGGCTGAACAAATCCTGGCCGATGCCAAAGCTAAAGCCGACATCATCCGGCAACGCGCCCTGGAGCAAGCAGCAGCGGAGCGCGAAGAAATCCTGAAGCGTGCTCGCCAGGAGGCCGACCATATCCGCAGACAGGCCATCGCTGCGGCCCAGTTACAAGCACGGAAGTTGCAACTGGAACGCCGCGAGAAACTATTGAACAACGTCTTCGATGCAGTCCAGCAGCGACTGCCATCCATACGGCAATGGAGCGATTACGATCAGATCGTGCGCCGGTTGATCCGCGAAGCGGTGGCTCACATGGCGGCTGATGAGGTTCGCATCCGGGCCGACGAACAGACACAGAAACTGCTCACAGACGACGTGTTGGCCGAGCTCTCGAAAGAATTGGGCGTGCAATTGCAACTGGGAGCGCCGTTAGAGCATGGGACGGGCGTGATCGCGGAGACGATAGATGGGCGTCGGCAATACGACAACACGCTAGAGGCCCGGCTGAGCCGCCAGCAGAGTGAACTTCGCTCCGCCGTGTATCGCCTCTTAATGGGAGAGTCGCTATGAGCTGGCAGATAGGCACAGTGATATGGATTAACGGGCCGGTGGTTCGCGTCCGTGGTTCGCGCCAGGTGAGCATGCTAGAACTGGTCGAAGTCGGCGATGAGCACCTGGTGGGAGAGGTCATCGGACTGGAAGGCGACATCATCACCATCCAGGTATACGAGGAGACCTCCGGTATGCGACCGGGAGCGCCGGTGTACGGCACCGGAATGCCGCTTTCGGTAGAACTGGGGCCGGGCCTGCTACGTAGCATCTTCGATGGTATACAGCGGCCATTGCCCGTGATGGAGATGCACACCGGTTCATTCATCGGCCGGGGCGTGCACCTGACGCCACTGTACCGCAAGGACCGCTGGAGCTTCACACCACAGGTGAAAGCCGGCGACACAATCACCGGTGGCGCGATCCTGGGCACCGTCCCAGAGACGCAAGCCTTGACACACCGCGTGATGGCTCCCCCGGAGATCGAAGGCACGCTCACCTGGGTGGCTCCGGCGGGGGAATACACTATTGATGAGCCTATTGCCCGATTGCGCACGAAAAACGGCGAGCAAGAGTTGACGATGTTGCAGCGGTGGCCCGTGCGCCGGCCGCGCCCCTACCGGAGTCGCTTGGCCCCGGCGGAGCCGCTGGTTACCGGCCAGCGAGTTCTGGATACGTTCTTCCCGCTGGCCAAGGGCGGCGCGGCGGCCATCCCCGGGGGGTTCGGCGCCGGCAAGACGGTGACCCAGCACCAGATTGCCAAGTGGTCCGATGCCCAGGTAGTCATCTACATCGGCTGCGGCGAACGCGGCAACGAGATGACCGAGGTGTTGCAGGAATTTCCAGAACTGGTGGATCCCCGCAGTGGCCGCCCGCTAATGGAGCGCACTGTGCTCATCGCCAACACCTCTAACATGCCAGTGGCGGCCCGCGAGGCCAGCATCTATACGGGCATCACCATCGCCGAGTATTATCGTGACATGGGCTACCACGTGGCACTGATGGCCGACTCGACCTCGCGTTGGGCGGAGGCTCTGCGCGAGATCTCGGGGCGGCTGGAAGAAATGCCCGCCGAGGAGGGATACCCGGCCTACCTGGCAGCCCGTCTGGCCGAGTTCTACGAGCGAGCCGGCTACGTGGAGACGCTGAATGGACAACTCGGCTCGGTCAGCGTCATTGGCGCCGTATCCCCGCCCGGTGGCGACTTCTCCGAGCCGGTCACGCAGCACACCAAACGCTTCATCCGCTGCTTCTGGGCCCTGGACAAGGCGTTGGCCTCAGCGCGTCACTTCCCGTCGGTCAACTGGCTGGAGAGCTACAGCGAGTACGTGGACGATGTGGCCGGCTGGTGGCGTGAGCAAGTAGGCCGGGATTGGCAGACAATGCGCGCCCAGGCGATGGAAATCTTAACCGAGGAGAGCCGTCTGCAACGGATCGTCAAGCTGGTGGGGCCCGACGCTCTGCCCGATGAGCAGCGGCTGATTCTGGAAACGGCGCGGCTGCTACGCGAGGGCTTTTTGCAGCAAAGTGCGCTGGACGAAGTGGATACTTACTCCCCTCTCCAGAAGCAGATTCGGATGCTGGAACTGATCCTGCACTTTCACCAGCGGGCGCAGCGCATCATCAAGCGCGGGGCCCTCATCGTGGTCATCCACGACCTGCCGGTGGTGACCGATATGATGCGCATGAAGACGCTCGTCGCCAACGACCAGTTGGAGAAACTGGATGACATACGAAAAGCGATAGACGAACAGATGGATCAACTGGAGACTGAGTACCGATGAAAGAGTTACTAGGGGGACAGGAAGTCATCGGCGTGGCCCGCATCGAAGGCCCCATCGTGGTAGTGCAGGGCGCTGGGAGCGTGGGCTACGATGAGGTGGTGGAGGTCTTTGACTCGCGGGGACGGCTGCGGCGCGGCCGGGTGTTGGAGGTGGGGGAGGACATAGCCGTGGTGGAGGTTTTCGCCGGCACCACGGGCCTTTCCATTGACGACACGCGCGTTCGCTTCCTGGGGGAGCCGCTGCGCATCCCGGTGACTGAGGAGATGCTGGGGCGCGTCTTCGACGGCCTGGGAGAGCCGATAGACGGCGGCCCTGAGCCGTTGGCCGACCACTACGCCGACATCAACGGGCAACCCATCAACCCCACGGCGCGCGTCTACCCGCGTGACTACATCCAGACGGGCATCTCCGCCATTGATGGGATGAACACCCTGGTGATGGGCCAGAAGCTGCCGCTTTTTTCCGGCAGCGGTCTGCCCCACGACCAACTTGCCGCCCAGATCGTACGCCAGGCCACGCTGGGTGCGCCGGCGGGGGAGGCACCGTCCCAGACAGCACAGTTCGCCATCGTCTTCGCCGCCATGGGTGTCAAACACGACGTGGCAGCCTATTTCCGCGACTCCTTCGCCGAAAGCGGGGCCCTGACCCGCGTGGCCATGTTCCTCAACCTGGCCGACGACCCGCCAGTGGAGCGTCTGGTGACACCCCGTGCCGCGCTCACCCTGGCCGAGTACCTGGCCTTCGAACGCCAGATGCACGTGCTGGTCATCCTCACCGATATGACCAACTACTGCGAGGCGCTACGCCAGATCTCGAACATCCGGGGCGAGGTGCCGAGCCGCAAGGGGTATCCCGGCTACCTCTACAGCGACCTGGCTTCCATGTACGAGCGCACGGGACGCATTAAAACCAGCGAGGGCTCGATCACTCAGCTCCCAATCCTCACCATGCCCAACGATGACATCACTCACCCGGTGCCCGACCTGACAGGTTACATCACCGAGGGGCAGATCGTGCTCAGCCGCGACCTCACGCACCAGGACATTTACCCGCCCATCGCCGTGCTGCCCAGTCTGTCGCGATTGATGAAAGATGGTATCGGCGAGGGGCGCACCCGCGCCGACCACAGCCATCTGTCAGCCCAGCTCTACGCCGCTTACGCCCACGTCCAGGACGTTCGCTCGCTGGCCTCGGTGATCGGCGAGGAGGAGCTTTCGACAGTGGACCAGCAGTACTTGCAATTTGGCCGGGCTTTCGAGCGGGAGTTCATACACCAGGGGCCGACGGAGAACCGTTCCATCGAGGAGACGCTGACCATCGGCTGGCGGCTGCTCTCCATGCTGCCGCAGGAGGAACTCACCCGCGTCAGCCCTGCCGAGCTTCAACAATATTACGGGAAGCGAGATGCCACCCATTAACGTACCACCCACGCGCAGTAACCTGCTGCGCATGAAACAGGAATTACAATTTGCGCGCGAGGGCTACGACATCCTGGACAAAAAGCGGGAGGTGCTGACCACGGAGCTGATACACCTGGCCCACGACGCGGAGGTGCTCCAACAGCAGGTGTGGAAGCTGTTGGCAGCGGCGTATCGCGCTCTGGAAAAGGCTGAGCTGACTATGGGCCAGGAGCGCGTGGAATGGGCGGCGCTGGCGGTGAATAAAACCGTCGAGGTACAAATCAAGTGCCGTGGTGTGATGGGCGTCCCTATACCCATCATCGAAGCCCACGGCGAGCCACCGAAGATGCCCTACAGCCTGGGCGATACAATGGCCACGCTAGATGAGGCAAGCGCTGCCTTCCGCGAGGTGCTAAACCGGATACCCGAGCTCTCCGAGTTGGTGACGTCGGTGTGGCGGCTGGCCAGGGAGCTGCGCAAGACGCAACGGCGGGTAAATGCCTTGCAGTACATTTTCATCCCGGATTACGAAGCCACAGTTGCTTTCATCGAGAGCGCGCTCGAGGAGCGGGAGCGCGAGGAAACGTTCCGCCTCAAACGGCTCAAGACGAAAGTAGCTCGCCCAACCATCGGGCCACCCACGCGCGAATACGAGCAGCCATATCGCGACATCTCCGGTGGGAAAAAGTCGCCCGTCTACCGCGACATCGGCGGCGGGAAGTCACCCATCTACCGCGATATCTCCGGTGGTGGACCCAGGTCAGGTGAGTTTGGTTAAGGCGGGCAAATATCGAGCCGCGCACACGGTCCCCCGGGCCTATCCTCCGACAGGCTCAGGACACCGCTCGATCAGCGCTCGCTTTGTAACTGCTCAGGCTACTTCTGTTAGCGATTGAAATCGCCTCTAGAGGGCTTGCAGCCGAGCGTCCACCTGCGTGGACGCGCCTGTCCACGCAGGTGGACAGCCAGCTTTAGCTCCTCAGG
>JAGGZG010000228.1 GCA_021162125.1 Anaerolineae bacterium | reverse complement strand
GATTGAAATCGCCTCTAGAGGGCTTGCAGCCGAGCGTCCACCTGCGTGGACGCGCCTGTCCACGCAGGTGGACAGCCAGCTTTAGCTCCTCAGGCGCGGTTTCAACCGCTGGCCTGAGTAGTAACGGGGCAGAAAGGTGAAATTATCTGTCGTTGCCCCAGCCTAATCAAGCAGCAAGCATCTGGTGAGGGAATACACTGCAATATGGTGATCCTCGGGCGGCTATAGCCATTCTGGAGCGGCAACCGGCAGGATGGGACGCATTCATCCACCGCATCCCTTTCGATTTGGAGGCAGCGGCCCAGGCGATTCGAGAGGCAAAGATGCCCTATGCTGAGCGACTGATCGAAACACAAGTGCAGGCTCGTTGGTGGTAGCAGCTTGATATACTGAATTGAGGACAGGGAGACGATGACTAAATACATTTTCGTAACCGGCGGTGTGGTGAGCTCGGTGGGCAAGGGGGTAACGGCCGCGTCCATCGGGCGCATTCTTAAATCGCGGGGGATTTCCGTTTCCATCCAGAAGCTCGATCCGTACATCAACGTGGACCCGGGCACCATGTCGCCGTACCAGCACGGAGAGGTTTACGTCACCGAGGACGGGGCGGAGACCGACCTGGACCTGGGTCACTACGAGCGCTTCATTGACGAGAACATCACCCGCGCCAGCAACGTGACCACCGGCCAGGTGTACGCCGAGGTCATCGCCAAAGAGCGGCGCGGCGATTTCCTGGGCGGCACCATCCAGGTCATCCCCCACATCACCAACGAGATCAAGCGCCGGATTGGGCTGGTTGGCCGGCTGAGCGAGGCGGAGGTGGTGATCGTCGAGGTAGGGGGTACGGTGGGCGACATCGAGGGTTTGCCTTTCCTGGAGAGCATCCGCCAGATGCGCAAGGACGTGGGCCGCGAGAACACTCTGTACATTCACATCTCGCTGTTGCCCTACATCGGGGCGACGGGCGAATTGAAGACCAAACCCACCCAGCACAGCGTCAAAGAACTGCGCAGTATCGGCATCCAGCCGGACATCATCGTCGCCCGCGCCGACTATCCGGTGGACGAAGCGTTGAAACGGAAAATCGCCCTTTTCTGCGACGTGGAGCCACAGGCGGTCATTCCGCTGGTGACTACCCCGCTCATCTACGAGGTGCCATTGATCCTGGAGGAAAGTGGTCTGGGCGATCTCGTCGTCGAGCGGTTGGAGTTGGAGGCGCAGCCGCCGGATCTGACGGCCTGGCGTGAGATGGTCAACGAACTCAAGCGGCCCAAGAAGGCGCTGCGCATTGCTCTGGTGGGCAAGTACGTGGAGTTGCAGGACGCCTACATCAGCGTGCGAGAGGCGCTGTATCACGCCGCCTTGCCTTTGGATCGCGCGGTGGAGATCGAGTGGGTGAGGGCAGAGGAGTTGGAGCGGGGCCGGGGACTGGATCGCCTGACCTCGGTATCCGGGATTGTGGTCCCCGGTGGATTTGGCTATCGGGGGATCGAGGGCAAGATCATCGCCGCCCGCTACGCCCGCGAGCACAAAGTGCCGTACCTGGGGCTGTGTCTGGGAATGCAGGTGATGGTCATTGAACTGGCACGGTACGCGCTGGGCAGCGATGAGCCTAACTCCACCGAATTCGACATCGCCACCAAGTATCCGGTCATTGATTTGATGCCGGAGCAGCGCGACATTCCGGACATGGGCGGCACCATGCGGCTGGGTATCTATCCCTGCCGGTTGGTGCCTGGCACTAAGGCGGCCGCGGCTTACGGTCAGGAGCTGGTGTACGAGCGACATCGCCATCGTTTCGAGTTCAACAACGCCTATCGGGAGTTGCTCACCGGCGCGGGGATGGTGCTGTCTGGGCTTTCGCCCGACGGCCGGCTGGTGGAGATCGTGGAACTGGCCGATCACCCCTGGATGGTCGGTAGCCAGTTTCACCCGGAGTTCACATCGCGGCCCAACCGCCCGCACCCGCTTTTCGTGGCTTTCCTGATGGCAGCCAGGGCGCGGGCCGAGGCAACGGCCCCGGCCATGGTGGAGGCTGAGGTCGAGCAGTGAGGGAGGGCGCGGCGGTCCCGTAAAATATTTGCCATTTCGCCCGAAAGCTGCTATAATAGCCACGGGTGAGTCGATGGCCTGAGGTCGGCTGCGGCTAGCAAGGGACTCATCGGCAATCGCCACCTTGCCACCCTAGCTCAATCGGCAGAGCAAGCGCTTCGTAAGCGCTAGGTTATCGGTTCGATTCCGATGGGTGGCTCTAGAAGCGTTCGGCGATCAGGCCCCAATCATGCTACGCGGGTTGGGGCTTTTTCTGTGGGCTGATCATTCGAGGAACAATGGCGACTGCTACTGAGTACACGACGGGCCCTCGACAACGCGACGTATTGGACGCACTGTGGCGTCTGTTTAGCTCCCCTTATCTGACGCTGGCTCTGGCAGTGGCGGTCGCTTTGGCTTTGCTCGTCGCCGCTGCCTTGCCCCAACAGCCGGAGGCGGCCCACAGCGATGCTGTCCTCCGCAGCCAGTGGCTGGCCCTGGTGCATCGCCGCTATCCCACCACGGGCGAAACTCTCCTCGCAGTCGGGGCACTCAACGTTTTCCACGCTCTGTGGTTCCGCCTGTTAATTGCTCTCCTCGTCTTCAATCTATGTCTGGGCCTGATCAATCTGGCGGAAACTGTCTGGCAGTCCCGGCATTCTCTCGCCGTGCGCCGTCCCGAGTCGTTCTTTGCCGAGGAGAACTCGACCGTCTCCCTGACGACGAGTCTGCCGTGGGATGAAGCGCTCGGTCGGACGCGTCGTGCTTTGGCAGCGACGTTGGCCCGCCCGCGCGAGGAGCACGCTCAGGAGGTTGCCTATTTCCACGCCGATAGTGGCCCCTGGCCTTTGTGGGGCGCGCTGGCGTTGCACGTCGGCGTGCTGCTGCTGATCGCCGGTGGACTGGTGAGTGGGCGGTTTGCTTGGCAGACGGAGGCTATCCG
>JAGGZG010000025.1 GCA_021162125.1 Anaerolineae bacterium | reverse complement strand
GATTGAAATCGCCTCTAGAGGGCTTGCAGCCGAGCGTCCACCTGCGTGGACGCGCCTGTCCACGCAGGTGGACAGCCAGCTTTAGCTCCTCAGGCGCGGTTTCAACCGCTGGCCTGAGTAGTAACTGAAAATCTTCGAAATCTGCGTGTGAAGCCTGCGAAAATCTGCGTCCCATTTTAACTTTTCACGCGCTTTCAAGAATCGCCAGACTCCAGTACCCTGTATTCTTCGACTGCCCTTTTTTCAGGGCAGTCACTCCGTGCTATAGAAATTGAAATCCTCGATTGTCAGACCAGCTGAGGATACTTCATAGATCGCGTCCGGACAGCGGGGTCGAGCTTTCACCGGCAGAAGGATGTGGAACGTGCTCCCTGGGAAGCGGGCCTCATCGTGGCCCTCACTCTCGACCCAAATGCGCCCGCCATGAGCCTCCACCACCCCTTTGGCGATGGCCAACCCCAGGCCAGGGCCACCTCCCTTGAACTTGGTCTTACCTGAGGAATGCAACCCCACGTTTCCAGTGTGGTAAAACTTGTCGAAGATGCGATCCTGATCCTCGGGGTCAATTCCGATGCCAGTGTCGGTTACGGCCACCTCCACGAAATCCAGAGACGGGTCTTCCTTGTTGGCCAGATACCTGCCCCAGATCGTGATCGTCCCTCCATCAGGGGTATACTTGACGGCGTTGCTGACGATGTTCAGTAAGACCTGATGCAACCGTTGAGTATCGGCTTCGATGTAGGGCAGCGTGCCGATGCTATCCTCGATCACCAGCGTCTGTTTCCGCTCACGTACGGCCTTCGCCAGATCGGTGGCGACCAAGCCCGCGATACTCGCCACCGAGGTCGGGATCAAATGCAAAGTGAGAACGTTGGCGTCAATGAGAGAAACGTCAATCATATCCTCGATGATCTGCTGCAATCGCCCAGTCCCCCGCAGAATGCCTCGCAGCATGTTTTGCAAGTGCGGCTGGCCGGCGATCAGGGCATCCTCTTTGAGAATGTTGGTGTAGCCCTCGATCAGGGTCAGTGGAGTCTTGAGCTCGTGAGCAGCGATGCTGATGAAATCGGATTTGGTGCGGTCTAGCTTCTCCAGATCACGGTTGGCCTTCTCCAGTTCCGCCGTGCGCTCCTGAACCATCTGCTCCAGTTGCTGGTTGAAGCGCGTGACCTCCTGGTAGAGTTGGGCATTATGCAGGGCAACCGCCGCCTGTTCAGCGATGGAACGTACCAGACTGATGAAAGAAGCATCAAACAGTTGAGCACCGACCAACCCATCCACAGCGATGATGCCCAGCGGGGCGACCCCGGTGCTGAGCAAGGGCACCACCAACAGCGCGCACCCTTGATAAAACGACGACAAATCGGCTCCTAGCGATACCTCTCGATCCACCCGTTCGATAATCCTGACCTGACGGTCCAGGTAAGCTTGACACAATACGTGATCCGGCTGGTCAAGGGGGATGACGATACCGCGCAGTCGGTCACTTTGCACCCCGCTCGCCGAGGCCAGCACCAGTTGGTTGCCATCCGACTCGCGCAGCCACACCGCGCAGCGATGCACGTGGCTCAACCCCACTAAACTCTCAACAACGAGGCCGAGAATAGCGTCAACGTCCAGCGTGGCACTCAACGCACGGGAGAGGCTGAACAGCGTGCGCAACTGGAGGACGGCGCGATCCACTTCCTCGGTGGTGACCGTCAATCGCCTGGTCAGGAACTCGGCTTCGGCCAGCCGCTCCTGAAGCAGCTCACGGGTCAGCCGCGTGTAGGTATCCACCAGAGCGACTACGCTGTGATCGAAGAGGGGCTCGGCTTCCAACATCAAGCTCTGGGATTCGACCGGGGGCAGGGTGCTCGTCAACCGCCGCCAGATCGCCGTCTTGAGCTGGAGGGGCACCTGGAGGATCTCCTCCACAGCGTAGTCCCGCTCCACCCGATTCTTGACCAGGCTGGAGATCATCTCGTCGAGGACTGTGTATTCTCCACTGGCCGCTGCCTGCATGAATGCGTCGTAAAAAGCAAGGAAAATCTGCTGGCTCAGCTCTTGGGTACTGAGCTGTTGCTCGTCAAAATTGGCCAGGCTGCGCATCGCCCGCACCCATTCGGGGACAACGTGCGCTTCCTCTTGACGCAGCCATTGAACCAGACTCGTGCCAGACATGTTGAACCGTGCCTCACTCCCTCTCTAGCAAAACCTCAACCACGCGGCCCACGTGTTCCAAGCTGGCCGCGCTGACCTTATCCGCTGTATCTTGAGTGGTGTGCCAGTAGGGGTAGTCGAAGTCAATGATGTCCACGGCCACTATCCCCCGCGCGGCGAAGGGGGTGTGATCGTCGAACATGGCCCACTTGTATTCGGGGATGAAGAAGTCCCCGTATCCCAGGCTGGCGGCGATGGCCCACAGCCGGTCCTGGAGCGCGGCATCGGAGTTGCGCTCCTTGTAAATCTGTTGCTCCGCGTCGCCGATCATGTCCACGACGATGACGAACTCCGGCCGGACCGTGAGGTGCTCGGCCATGTACGTTGAGCCAACGATCCACTCCCAGCCATCGAGGCCGCCGTTGTCCTCGGCGTCGAAGAAAGTTAGCCACACCTCGTGATTCAGCCTATCCCGATCCAGCACGCGGGCCAATTCCAGGAGCACGGCCACGCCGCTGGCCCCGTCGTTAGCGCCCATGACCGGAGTCGCCGGATCGGTGGGGTCCTGATCGGCACGCAGGCGTGTATCGTAGTGCGCGCCGATGATCACCGGACTCCCCTGCCCCGCCTTGCCGATGACGTTGCGCACGGTCACCCCGTGATAGGGGAATTCCTGGGTCTCGACCGCCCAGCCCTGAGCTTGCAGCGTGGCGATGATGTAATCGCCCGTCGCCCGCCATGCCTCCGAACCGGTGGGCCGGAACCCAAAGTTGCATTGAGCGATCACGTGCTCGTAAGCCCGCTCTCCATCGAACTCCAGGGGCTCAGGCGTGGGGGTGGCCGTTGGCCGGGGCGTGGCTGTAGGGACAGGAGTCGGCGGCGCACTCCGGCAAGCCAAGAGAAGCGCCCACACGAGAATCACGAGCAACCATTTTCCCCTGAGTCTCATTCGCATGGTTTAGTACACCTTCCTGCAGGTTAAAAACGCGCTCTCGATATTTGGGATTTGCTCATGGTTATAGCCCAATCCCAGACATAAAATCAGCCGCCTCGCGCCTGCGACAGCGTGATGAGCACAGCCAGCCCGACGCCCAGCACGAGCACGAACAGGACAATCACCCCCCAGGTGATAAGCAGCCGCCGCTCACGCTCACGGGCGGCAGCTATGGCTTGACGCTCCCGCTCCAGGCGCTCTTGTTCCTGACGCAAAAAAGTCTCCATCCGCCGCTGAGAAGCCAGTAGGTCCTGAGCTACCTGGCGACGTATCACTTCTTGCCGCTCCTCGCGCCACTGCCTGGCAGTGCGTAGCCGATCACTCAACATCCGGTCCACGGCATCCACCGCCAGGCTGTTCCCACATTGAGCGCAGAATTTCTGCCCCGGCGGGTTGAGGAACCCACAATAAGGACAGAGATCAGTGCTGAGGTCAAACTCTGTGCCGCAATGCTGGCAGAGCAGAGCCTCCTCGTCCAGGAGATCAAAGGATGTACTGCCACACTGCGGGCATCGCGGGAGTTCTTTTGCCACGTTGATCCCCTCCTCCGGTTTAGAACCCCCAAGTCACCGAGACACTAAGCCCTTCAGCTTTTTTTCTTTTTCGTGCCTTCGTGTCTTTGTGGTTGATTCTTTTGCTCAGAGGGCAAGAATCCGCTCGTCAAGGCACTATTTGTGTCATTCGCTCATTCGATTCATGATTCAAGACACCTCCGGCAACGAAGCCGCGATAAACGATTCCAGGTCGCGCAGCGCCCGTTCGGCGTAAGCCCGGTGGCGCTCACGCTTGCGACGAGGCGCACGCTCCAACGGGGGCAGCAAACCGAAGTTGGGCTTCATGGGCTGGAACTCACCACAGGCCGTGGTCACGTAACGGCACAGCGCGCCGATCATCGTCGTCGGGGGAAAGGTCAACAGAGGCTGGCCCAAGATCAGGCGGGCCGCGTTCAGACCGGCGACCAGACCGCTGGCCGCCGAGGCGATGTACCCCTCCGTACCGGTAATCTGTCCGCCGAAGAAAAGCCCCGGTCGGGCGCGAAATTCCATCGTCGGATTGAGTAAGTCCGGCGAATGGATGAAGGTATTGCGGTGCATCTGCCCGAAACGGACAAACTCGGCGTGCTCCAGGCCAGGGATCATGCGGAAGACGCGCTCTTGCTCGCCCCACTTGAGATTGGTCTGGAAGCCAACCAGGTTATACAAAGTCGCCGCCAGGTTGTCCTGCCGAAGCTGGACCACGGCGAAGGGCCGCCGTCCCGTGCGCGGGTCGGTGAGGCCCACGGGCTTGAGTGGCCCGTAGGCCAGAGCCATCCTCCCCCGGCGGGCGATGACCTCCACCGGCAAACATGCCTCGAAGAAATGCTCATCCTCGCGCTCGAACTGGCGCAGGGGAATGGTCTCCGCCGCCAGCAGTGCCTCGACGAAAGCATCGTACTCCACCTCGCTCATCGGGCAGTTGATGTAGTCATCCCCCCGCCCGTAGCGCGAGGCGCGGAAGACCTTGCTCTGGTCAATGGACTCATAGGTGACGATGGGAGCCATCGCGTCGTAGAAATACAGGTGATCCTGGCCGGTGAGGGCCGCGATCTCGTCCGCCAGCGCGTCGGAGGTGAGTGGGCCGGTGGCGATCACGACCACCCCGTCCGGGATAGTGCGCACTTCCTGGCGCACCACAGTGATGCGCGGATGGCCGGCCACGCGCTCGGTCACCAGCCGGGCAAAGGCCTCCCGTCCCACGGCCAACGCGCCCCCGGCCGGGACTGCGGTCTCGTCGGCACAGGCCAAGATCACCGAGTTCAGTTGTCGCAATTCAGCCTTGAGCAATCCCGGTGCGCGGTCCTCCAGGTTGGAGCCCAGTGAATTCGAGCACACCAACTCGGCCAGGTCGCCGCTCACGTGCGCGGGGGTCATCACCTCTGGCCGCATCTCATAGAGAGTCACCTCTATCCCGCGCTGAGCCGCCTGCCAGGCCGCCTCCGATCCGGCCAATCCACCACCAATCACTGTCAATCGCATATTACACCTCTCCCACTGCCTTTTCAGCTAAAATCACTTGTACCACACCCATTAAGTAGGTCTCCACACGCCGCACCACGAATCCCGCCGCCCGCACCGCGTCCGCCGTCCGCCGGTTGAGGTTGCAACTCCGGGTGAAGTTATTCCAGAACACGTTGGCCACGTCGAGGGCGCGCCCCACCAGCGGCCAGGTACTGCGCACGTGTTCGATGAGCAAAAGCCGGCCGCCGGGCCGCAGCACGCGGCAAATCTCGCTCAGGCCCAGCAGCGGATCAGCAACGCTGCAAAACAAAAGACTGCCCACCACCCAATCGAAGCAACCCTCAGAGAAAGCCAGGTGTTGCACGTCCATCTGGGCCAGACGCAGATGACGATCCGCCTGTACACGCTGGGCCGCGTGATCCAGCATCTCCCGGCTCGCGTCCACGGCGATCAGCCGGCAACATCCCGCCGTGTAAAAAGGCAGATTAGCCCCCGTACCCACCCCAATCTCCAACACATCGCCACGGACGCGAGGCAACCATTGCTTCCGCCGAGGGCGCAGAAACAGCCACTCCAACGGGGCCATGAACAGATCATAGGGCGATGCCAGCCGGTCAAAAGGTCTGTCAACTCCCACTCCACCCCTCCTACGGCCTTATTTTACCACAAGTGGGCGCTTTATAAAAACCACGTTCCAGTTGCGACACAACCACCACGATAGACGAAAACACTGAAAGATGATATAATGTCCCGCGAAACGTCACGTTACACTCAGCGCAATACGAATCACGCATCACGTTTCACGGCTCCAGTAATTTTGCACTTTTTACAAAGCATCCGCGGTTCGCCACCCGCCCCCCCTCAGTCCCTTCACAAGTGTAGGTTTTTTGAGGGCGCGGTGACCGTTCAATAGGTTGAATGGACTTGATCAGACAGGCAGCCAGTGGTATCCTT
>JAGGZG010000021.1 GCA_021162125.1 Anaerolineae bacterium | reverse complement strand
GATTGAAATCGCCTCTAGAGGGCTTGCAGCCGAGCGTCCACCTGCGTGGGCGCGCCTGTCCACGCAGGTGGACAGCCAGCTTTAGCTCCTCAGGCGCGGTTTCAACCGCTGGCCTGAGTAGTAACCCTTCGGGCAGCGTGCCGGGCAGCGCATCCGGGTAGCGTGTGGGAATGTAGAACCGGTCCAACAAGCGAAGTGCATCATTCAATTCACCCATCAGGTCAGGGGGAATCAGCACCAACAAATCGGCCATGCGCAGATCCTCTCGCGCGAACACCAGCCAGCGCTCAACCGCTCCGTTCATAAATCACCCTGCCTTTGGCTACAATTTCCTGACGCACAAATGCGCGCTCCTGGCTCAACTGCTCAAACTCTTCCGGCGTATATACCAACACATCTACCCCTACCTGGGGCTTCAGAAGCTCTAATATCCGGCGTGTGCGATCCAGGAAAGGGGCTTTTGTTTCCTTGATGATAACCAGATCCAGGTCAGACCATTCGCCGACCTGACCGGTGCAATACGAGCCGAACAGTATGATCTTATCGGGCTGCTCGTGTGCGATCAGGAGAGGCAGCCAGCGGTTCAATTCGCGTTCCAAGAGAGCGCGACGTGTCCGGGCATGAACACTCTCCTCCCGCCGTAGCAACGAAATCGTCATACTTGATCTCCTACTCATTATCAAGTGGGTCAGTTCGCCAAACTCAACTTGGGTTTTCGCCGATGTGTGTGATCGAACACAGCGCCGAGTAATTTTACCACAGACTGGGCGGGAAGGCGAATCCCCCAAGGCAAACGAGAGCCTAAACCGCTGAAACAGATCCCTCGGCGGATCGTCCGGCCCGATGTTGTACCCGGCGTTGCAATAGAACGAACCACACTGCTGCGATCAGGCCCACCAGCCCGGCAGCGTACCAGACCCAGCGAGGGTCGGTGTTGTCCATGATCAGCCCGGCCAGGAGAGGCCCTATGGTTGAGGGGATCACCCAACTGAATCCAAAGATCGCCATGTACCGCCCCCGCATGTCCTCGGGTGCCAACTGGGCCACCAACGCCTGGGAGATCGGCGCGACGATCATCTCGCCGATGGTGATGATGACCATCGCCACCAGGAACAAGACGTAGGCCGAGGCGAAACCGTACATCCCGAACCCAACGGCGTACAGCAGCGTGCCCACGGCCATCATCGCCAACGGGCGATACTTTCTGATTCGGCGCGTGATGGCAAACTGGAACAGGACGACCATCGCCGCATTGAGGCTCAGGATATATCCAAAGCCCTGTTCGGAGATGCCGTGGACGTCCCGCAGATAAACGGACAGCGTGGTGTTCATCTGCATGTAGACGAGCGTCATCAGAATGCAGGCCCCGATAAACAGGACGAAGGTAGCATCCCTCAAGGCGACCCGGTAGCCGCCGAACGTTTGGGCCATTGTCTGCTCATGCTTGCCCTCGGGGAGTGCGGGTTTGGTCTCCCGTATCGCCAGGAACACGATGCCGGCGGTGATCAGGCTGGTCACCGCGTCGCAGATGAAAAGGAGCAGGTAGGACTTGGTGGCCAGCAGCCCCCCGATCGCCGGACCGATGGTGATGGCCAGGTTGACCACTATGCGCAAGATGCCAAATCCCTGGGCCCGCTTCTCCTCCGGCAGCAGGTCGGCAACCATCGCCTGCTGCGCCGGGCCACCAACATTAGCGAACAATCCCACGAACAGCGCGCTGACGAAGAAAATCCCCATTGAGTTCACCACGCCCATCAGCAGGCTGGTCAATGCGCTGGCGATCAACCCAAAGATCAACATCCCCTTCCGTCCCAGGCGGTCTGCCAGGGCACCGCCGAACGTGCTGCCCACGATGCTCGCCACCGAGAAAAGGCCGAAGAGCACACCGACGTCCGTCATGCCCACGTTGAACTTTCTCGTGATGTAGAGCGTGAAGAAGGGGAACATAAGCGCCCCTCCAAGCCGGTCAATGAACGTGCCCAGGACCAGTGTCCAGAATTGGCGGGGGTACTCGTCATAGATTCCGCGAATGCGCTTGCGTTGCTCGTGGAGAAACATGTGTCAATTCTCCTGATACCCTGGGATTCAAGCCATCATTCAGCAACGTGCACCCGGGCTGCCAGCAGTGCCTCTCGCCCGGCAACGGCGTGCCCGTCATAGTTCTGTTCGATATTCACAACCGCCGGCACAAAGAAGCCGACCAGCCCTATCACCCCGCAAAGCACGCTGGCCGACCGTCCAACGTCAGCCTTCGAGGGCCTCCAGCAACTTGTTGGCCTCCTCAGCGGTGATCTTGCCCTCCGCCAGCATCCTGAGGATGGCTACGCGCTCCTCCTCGGTCACCGGCTCGGAGGTCTGGCGGGAAGCTGTCCACCGCTTGCGCCGCGCTCCACACCATCGCTTGTCAGCCTTCTCCGCCTGACGTTCCACGCGGCGCTGCGCTCGCTCCGCTGCCCGTTTAACTTTGGCCTGCGCCCGCTCCGCTGCCCGCTCCGCTTTGGCCTGTGCCCGCTTCGCCTGCTGCAATGCTCGCTCCGTCTCACGGCGCACGAGCTCATCTATGCCCACATCGAGTGTCCCCAGCCCGGCTGCCACCTGGGCCCGCACCATCTCAGCGATGGCCTCCGCATCGAAGATAGAACCGGCTCGATCGGCGGTCCCATCCTCGTATGTAGTGAGCGGCTTGAGCGCGATGCTGCCGTCGGCGGTATGCAAAAAGACCTCGGCCCGTTCATCTACGCCGCCGAGCGTGCCCACCAATCGCCCAGCCTCCTCCTCAACCTCCAGGGGTATAGCCAGGTGGATTTCGCCGTCAGGGGCTTCTAAAACGAGGCGTGCGTTCGTCTGCAGGGGCAGTTTTAGCACAACGTTGCCGCGCGCGCGGACGTTGTAACACGCACCTGAAACCAATGCGGTTTTTAACACGGCCTCGCCATCAACCTGACGCACCTCAACCCCGCCCCGCAGATTGACCATGACCGCGTCCCCTCCAACGTGTCCCAGCTCCAGAACCCCGGCCAGGTCTCGCACGCGCACGTCCCCCCGCACTTCATCGGCGCGCAGCGTCCCGTCAATCCGCCGGGCACGCAGATCGCCGCCAGCGTTGTTGATTTCCAGGCTACCGCTCAGGCCATCTGCTCTCAGATCGCCGGCCACGCGCTCGATGACCACTGCCGCCTGTCGAGGGACAAACAGCCGGCACTCCGGCAACTCCGGCAGGTGGACCTCGCCATCCGCCCACTGGATGACATCCTCGGCCAGGTCCTCGCCGCTCCGAATTTCGAGCTCAGGTGCATCCCATCCACGCAACACGAGATCACCCTGGCAACCATCAATATGCACCCGCACCTGCGCCGAAACCGCCACTTTCCGCGTACCCATCACCCTCCTCCGCTCCAGTATCTCAGTTATCTCAGTCGAGGTATATCTCCACCTGTTCGCCGCCCTCTTCGTCCTCGACCTCGATCAGACTGCCAGGTACACCTGATTGCAGCTCAGCCACAAATTCGTCCATGTCGAGATCTCCTATATCCGGCGCGAACCGTGACCCGATCTGCAATCCCACTTTGACCAATTCGAACGGCACGTTGACGTTGACTTTAGGTCGCCCTGTGTCCAGGTCCGACACGCGGATGTGCAGCCAGCGGGCAGACTGCTCAGACGCATTGACTCGCGTTTCGCCTTCCCGCTCCAATGCGCCGAGCAGACGCGCTCCCTCCTCGGCTGAGACCTGGCCCCTCTCGACCATCTCCAAGATTTTCGCCCTCTCCGCAGAGATAACCATCAGCATACCTCCATATAGGCTTACAGGACCTCAGGCCAATCCTTGCAGTAGTTCAATTGCTTCCTCAGAAGAGATCTTCCCTTCCGCCAAATCAGCCAAGATTGCCTGGCGCTGTTCTGGCGTGACTCCGGCCTCGGCTTCGACCTCGTAACCCAGAGCGCGGATGACCTCCCTCAACCGGGCGCGGACGGTGGGGTAAGAGACACCTATTTCCTCTTTAACGCGAACAAGCTTACCCTCACAACGAATGAACGTTTCCACGAAGTCGAGTTGCTCAGCCGTCAGCCGGGAGAATCGGTTTGGGGAGAAGTGTCCCTCCAGCGTGGTATCGCAGTCACGGCAATGCAGCCGGGTAACCGCCAGCTCTCCTCCACAGACCGGGCACTTACTGAGAAGTGGATACATTATTAAACACCTCATTTCAATTTATTGCGTTTTACACATAAAAAGCGAGATTATAATAACATACATATCGATTTTTGTCAAGTGTCGTTTTACTTTTTAATTCCACAATCTGGAGACCTTTTACGCGATCTTTACGCCTGCATCCTGTGTATGAGGCTCTGTTCATATTGCACGATGCTGCAAAGTGTAGTATAATGTAAACAGCTTCTGGGGGGGCTGCAAACCAGAGACGTCTGGCAAGAAGGGGCAATCGTCGTTATGAAATGGGTGAAGCAAGCCATCACTATCGGCCTGATTGTAGGCTGGACGCTGACCTCCACTGTGTACGCTATGGCGCAGACCCCAAGCCGCTATTTCCCGGAAACGGGGCACTCCGTGAGCGGTGTTTTCCTCACGTTTTTCGATACCCGCGGTGGGCTGGAGATCTTTGGCTACCCCATTACTGACCAATTCGAGGAAAACGGGCGACTAGTTCAGTATTTCCAGCGGGTACGGATGGAGTGGCACCCAGAAAACCCTGAGCCTTACAAAGTACAACTGGGGCTGTTGGGTGATTTGCTGGGGTATCGCGCTCCTCCTATCCCTGCCTCTCAAATTCCGCCGGCCAATCATCCCCAACGCCGATACTATCCGGAGACTGGTCATACTCTATCCTACGCATTTCTAGCTTACTACGACACCCACGGTGGATTGGACATCTTCGGCTACCCCATCACCGAGTTCCTCATTGAGAACGGGCGTATCGTCCAGTACTTCCAGCGGGGCAAGATGGAGTGGCACCCAGAAAATCCACGCGACCGGCGGGTACAGTTAGGTTTCCTGGGCGAGATATACGCCGAGAAGTACGTGGATTCGGAACGGCTGAAGCCTTCGGCATCGAGCCTGGGCCCTGCCCCATCGGCCACCAGGGCAACGGCGGCCACCATCAGCGTTAGCGCCTCCTTGAAGTACGCCATCACTGGCCGGGGCGGTACCCAGACGCTGTACGTGTACGTGACTGATCAGTGGGGTAAGGGAGTACAAGGAGTGCAGGTAAGTTTCGTGGCCCACTACAGCGACGGCGACCGGCGCTTCGACATGCCTCCTACGGACAGTACCGGCTACACCTCCTACACCTTCAACGTGGGCAACCCACTGCCCGGGTACGCGGTCGTCATTGACGTCCTCGCCACCCTCGGCGGGCAATCCGCCTCCAACCAGACTTCTTTCCTCCCCTGGTGGTAACCTCCTTCCATCGTAAAACGCGCAGGAAATCCATAACGCGGCCTCCTGCCGCAACCAATCTTTGGGACACGGATTCACACGGATTTTTATTTTTCAGTACTTTTGCAGATTTCACAAAGTGGCTATGCATGGATCGCGCCCCCCTCTAGCTCCCCCCGTTCCACGGGGGGAGGACAGGCTTCCCCCCTGCGAGCGGGGGGGACTGAGGGGGGGACGGG
>JAGGZG010000212.1 GCA_021162125.1 Anaerolineae bacterium | reverse complement strand
TCATTATAACAAAAGATGAAGCCATTGTCAAATAGACAGATGGGACTACTGGTCAACTAAACGTGTTGCGTGTTGCGTGTTGCGTACTCCCGCTCTCCCATTCGCTGGCCACGCCACTCACCGTTCGACGGTCGAACAGTGCTTACCCGCCGTCCTGTCCATTGTTTAATGTTTAACTGTTGTTCGACTGTCGAATGGCGGCGCAAATAGGCTTGCCCTTGCAACCCACTTCCTGGCTGGCACAATTAGCGCAGTTTCCGCAGCTCACTCGGTATTCTCACAGTTCCTATAATTCCTCACAGTACCCTCCCCAGTCCCTTTCAAGCAAGGAGGTGTTATGTCAACTTGTACCTTAAGCCTCACTCAATCTCAGACCGAGCAATGGCGCACTGTTCGGGTTTAGGTCAAATGACCTTATGGTCATCTAACCACAACCAGGTGCCCGGCACCTTACCCCACTTGCCTACCCACCTCCAATGTGGTACAATTAGGTCAAATGACCTTACGGGGAGGTGACCCAATGCGCTATTTTTATCCGGCAGAACAGCAGGCGTTGTTCACCGACCGCGAGCGAGAACTGGCCGAGCTGGAATATCGCCGTGACCAGTTGCACCAGGGCCGCCAGGAGCATACCTCGCTATTCGGCCTGCGCCGCATCGGGAAGACGCTGCTACTCAAGGAGCTGGTACGCCGCACGCTGACCCAATCTCAATCCGAGGAGTCCGATGAGACGGAGGAGGGAGAGGTGGACACCCCGGCGAGCGAGATTGTCCCGGTGTACATGGATTTCAGTCACATCTGTACCTCACCGGAGACCTTTGCCACCGGATACGTGGGCTGGGTGTGTTACTGGTATCTGACCCGGGGACAGGCCAGCCCGGTCTCTTACCTGGACATCGCCTCGCTAACGGGGGAGGTTATGCTCGCCGGCAACCGCGAGGTAGCTGGGACAGTGCGCCGCCTAGCCGAGGCTCTGCGCACGGCTCGCCCCGACCGGCCGGGCATCCTGCGCCTGGCCTTCGAGTTCCCGGAAGAGCTGGCCCAACTGGCGGGCTGCAAATTCATGCTCATCTTCGATGAGTTTCAGGAGATCGAGACGCTGACCAATTTCCAGGACAGCCAGAACGTGATCGCCCTTTTTCGGGCAGCGATGCAGACCCAGAGCCAAGTGCTGTACATCCTGGCCGGTTCGGCCATCACCGCCATGACCAAACTCATCGCCGATCACCGCAGCCCGCTGTTCGTCCATTTCTCGCAGATGCCTATCACGCCCTTTGCCCCCCGGGATACGGCAGCGCTGGCCGCTAAGCTGCTGGGCGGCGAATTGGCCGAGGACGTGGCCCAGGCAATCCACCGCCTGACCGGCGGCCACCCTTTCTATGTGACTACTCTCAGCGAGCGCCTGCGCCGCCTCGTCGAGACGGGAGGGTGGGCCCTTAACGCGGATGCGGTACAATGCGCCTTCATCATTGAGACGCTGTCGTCGGCGGGACGCATTTACTCTTTCTGCCGCTACGTGTACGATCTGTCGTTGCAGAAGGCGCGAGGCTACGGCTCGCTGAAGGCCACTTTGCAAGTGCTGGCCACCGAAGAGGGCCTGACCTCATCACAAGTAGCCCGCGCCCTACGGGTGACCCCCGGCTCGGCGCGGGATTATCTCAAGTGGCTGCGGGACGTGGACCTGGTAGTCGAACGGGAGCGGGCCTACTTCTTCCAGGACCCGGTGATGCGCTACTGGGTGGCCCACGCCACGCGCGGGATAGAGGTCAGTCTGACCGCTTCGGCCGAGGACCTGGCCGACCTGGTCGCCGGGTTGGGGCAGTACTTCCCCACTACTACTGAACGCATTTGAAAACGGGTCGCTGGTGTTGATGGATCTGCCGGGCAAAAGCGTGTTACGTGTTGCGTGTTACGTGTTGCGTGGTGCGTGTTGCGTGTTGCGTACCAAGAGGTGAAGCCATGATTCGCAAAATACGAACGGCATTCCCATTGCTCCTGCTTGCCGCTTTGTTGCTGGCCTGCGATGGAATTTTGCCCACCGGCCAGGCCACGGCCACTCCAGCACACCCTCTTTCGATACCAACTCCATCGCCGCCCGCACCCACGCCCACACCCACCACACCTGCCACCCCCGTGCCCGATCAGGGGCCGCTGCCCCGCGTCCTGACCGAGGTGAACTTCGGTTTGGCGACGGGCGACGGGTACAAACCGCAGGCCGTAGCCCTGGACGCAGCCCAGGGGCTGGTGGCCGTGTTGAATCAGTACTACGAGCACACCCAGCAGGCATGCATCTCGGTGGCGGACGTGCAAGAGGGGCAAGTGGTGGACACCGTGCCCCTGCCCTGGCCCTCAATTGGACCGCTGGCCATCGGCGGGGGGCGCGTTTACGTGGGGCACGAGGAAAACGGAGAGGACTACCTGTCCGCCGTGGACGTGGCCACCCACCAGGTGATAGCCACCGTGGCCACGGACTTCTTGTACTACGGGCACCCGCTGATCGTGGACGCGGACGCCGGCCGTCTGTACGCCGTCTTCGGCGACCACCTGGAGGCCCGCGCTGCCGACGATCTGACTCTGCTGGATACTTTTCCCTTTGCCCGCGTCTCCGACGAGATCGGCCTGGCCCTGGATACGGCCGGTGATCGCCTGTACCTGGCCCTGGGGGAGCAGGTGCTGGTCATCCAGGCCAGCACGCTACGCCAAGTGGACACGTTCAGCCATCCCAATAATGCCCCCCTGCAGGCCTGCTTCCTGGACGCCGCGGGCGAACGGTTGTACGTCCAGGGCGGCAACGCCATCCTGACCCTGGACGCCAACACGGGCCAGGTGCTGGCCCGCATCACACCGGAGAGCATCGGTGATTACTGGCGGCTGGTGGGGGTGGACGGGGCAGGGCAGCCATACGTTTTCTACAGCCAGGAGACAACGAGCTGGCTGGCGGTACTCGATCCAACCGGCGGTGAACTCGGCGAGCAAATCGCCTCTCGTCACGACGACCATTTTATGTTAGACGCGGAAAGAAACATCCTTTTCATTGCTCACTACACGAAGCACACTCTCGATCTACGTGACGTCCCACAACTGACCCTGCGGCAGGAAATCCCTCTGGGCATCGAACTCCTGGACATGGTCATTGACCACGATGCCGGACGGCTGTACCTCAGCGACAACGCGGGTAGGGTGCACGTGCTGGACGCCGCCGACTACCATGAGATTACCACTCTGCCCGGCCAGGGCCTGCTCACCCTGGACGCGACCAACCATCGCCTGTACGTGGCCGAGGACTACGGGCCAGAGGTCACGGTCCTGGACACCGCATCGCTGACGGTGGTCGGCACCATACCGGAGGGCGGGTACGTGGCCGTGGACAGCATGGGAGGGCGGGTGTTCGTCGGGCATCAGATTGACTACGGCGGGCCGCGTCCCGGCGACTCAGGCGTGCGCGTCTTCGACGCCAACACCCTGCAGCAGACGGCCACCCTGCCGCGATCCGGCATCCCCACGTACAACCCGGTGGCCGATGAGGTGTACGTCCTGAACTACACGGCCTACGCCTTCGACGGACAAACCTTCACCCCTTTGGGCGAGCTTACCCCCGACATTGGGGCGCAGGAAATGAAGTGGTGCAACGGTTGCGACAAAGTCACCGCCATCCACGTCCATCCCGACCACAACGTGATCGTCGTCGAGTTGACCACCCTCTCGGCGGGGAAGGGTGCCGGCCGCTACCCCGCGCCTCGCTTTTTCGACGCCACCACCCGCGCTCCACTGGAGACCCCGGCCCTCACCCTGGAACACACCTGTTGGGACGTCCCCGTACTCACCGGCCCCATTGACGGCCGCACCTACGAGAGCGAAAGGTTCTCGCGCTACGTCTCCTACGCCAACCTGATCGTGCGCGACGCCACGGGCCAGGTCGAGACCTGGATGGACGGGATCAGCGCCGGCTTGCTCAATCCCGTCACCCGCCAGGCCTACGTGCCCCGCTGGCCGGATATTCTGGTGCTGGACCTGACCACACTCACCCCGCTGGGTCACATCGCATCCTACTGCTTCCATACTTTGGACCCCGCCCACGACCGCTTGTACGCCATGCGCGGGGCGGTGTTGACCGTGCTCACCAATCGCGGCGCAGCCCCTACCCCACCGCCTCCCGCCGAGCCGGTCATGCAGTTGCCGTCCATTGACAGCATCGTGCTCTCACCCAATTTCGCCACCGACCGCACCATCTTCGTCGTGGGCGGAGGCGGAATCTTTCGCTCCACCGACGGCGGGGCGAGCTGGCAGCAGCTCCACGGGGGACTGCCCCACGACAAATACTACGAGTACTACGCCCCCAGCATCAGCCTGGCGATCTCACCGGACTTCGCCATGGATCGCACGCTGTTTGCCGGGATATTCGTGGGCGACCCTGTGGGCTACGGCGTGTACCGCTCCACGGACGCGGGCGACACCTGGCAGCCGATGTGGCAGGGACTCACCCATCTGCGGGTGAACAGAGTCACCATCTCCCCGGACTTCGCCACGGATCGCACGGTGGTGGCCCGCAGTTACTATCAGAACCTCTTGCAATGGACAGGAGGACAGTCCCTGTTCCGCTCCACCAACGGCGGCCAGACCTGGGAGATGATCGCCAGTGGCACGACCAGCGACGGCAGCGACCTGCCGCCCATCGAGGAGATACTGCCCGCCCTGGCCAAACCGGTGCGCTTCCGCAGCGGGGGATACGGCCAGGCCATCGAGCGCACGACCGACGGCGGCCAGACCTGGCAGACGGTGTTCACCCTCCCGTCGGGGATGTACCCGCTGGAGATTGTCACCTCGCCCTCTTTCGAGCTGGATCAATCGGTCTACGTCCTGTTTCACGCCAGCCTGCTGCGCTCCACCGACAGCGGCCAGACCTGGCAGTCGTTCCAGGATCCGGCCCTGGCCCGCGAGGAGGACTCGGACACGTGGCTCACCGCGCTGGCATTGACCCCGGCGACCGGGGGTGGCCACACCCTGTTCCTGGGCCGCAACGATGGACAGTTCATCGTCCGCGAGAGTGAGGCGCTGGCCTGGCAAGCGGCGAGCAGCGCGCCCACGCCGACTCCCATTCCATCGCCCAGCCCCACGGTCATCGCTACGCCCTCGCCAACACCAACACCCTGCACCCTGAACCCGGCGACCGTTTTCGCCGACGCATATCCGCAAGCCAGTGCCTGCCTGGGTTGCGCCGTCGCCGACGCCGTGGAGATCACGCTGGGCGAGCAGGTTTTCGAACGGGGGCGAATGTTCTGGCAAGGCGACGAGCGGGTGATTTACGTCCTGTTCGCGGACGGCACCTGGCTCAGCTTCCCCGACACGTACAGCGACGATGAACCGCCCGCCGACCCGACTTTGGTACCACCGCCCGGTTTGCAGCAACCGGTGCGCGGCTTCGGCAAGGTATGGCGCGAGCAACTGGGTGGACCGGATTCGGCCATCGGCTGGGCGCGGGAGAGGGAGCACGGCTACCGGGGATGGTGGCAGCCTTTCAGCGGAGGGATAATGCTCACCGGCGGCGACGGCACGGTCCACGTCTTATGCGCCGATGGGACGTGGGGGTCAGCGGATTAACCCGATGGAGCGGATACAGCATCTGCTTAATCCGCTGACCAGATCAGTCTCCCGCGGGCTTGGAGCCTGCGGGAAACTCGGTGTTTGCCCCGACCACAACATTGGAGGTTACTACTCAGGCCAGCGGTTGAAACCGCGCCTGAGGAGCTAAAGCTGGCTGTCCACCTGCGTGGACAGGCGCGCCCACGCAGGTGGACGCTCGGCTGCAAGCCCTCTAGAGGCGATTTCAATC
>JAGGZG010000045.1 GCA_021162125.1 Anaerolineae bacterium | reverse complement strand
GACCAGCTTGGCCAATGAGTATACCGTAGACGAACCCATCGAGGGATACTATCCCAAGGTTATGGAGAACCTGCCTGGCCTGACCGGTTTCACTGACGACTGGGTGACGATGAGCTTCGACCTGAGCGCCTACGCTGGCCAGGACATCCTCATCGCCTTCCGCTATGTCACCGACTGGGGTTGGATAGAGAATGGCTGGTACATTGACAACGTCTATGTAGACGACACGCTGATCTCCGATGGGTCCAGCGCTGAGCTTTTCCTGGACATCACTGAGTTGCAGCCCGTCGAGCTCGACTTCAAGGTCACTTTGGTGGGAATGTACGAGAAGTACGGCAAGATGCATTACATCGTGCGCGACATGTACATTGACGATCTGACCGAGGAGGGCGCCGGCTTCCTGGCGGGCATCGTCCGCCTGGGCGGTCACGCCGTGCTGCTGACCTCCCTGGAGGTGCCGCAGGAGTGGTCCAACTTCTACGGCCCGTACGAGTACACTATCGAGTACCCGTGGGAGTGATAGCATAGGCGGAGGGAAGGGGCTACCCCCTTCCCTCCAACCCGAACGATGAAACAACTGGGCGAAGTCCACACCCCGCGTGTGGGCTTCGCATCATCTTTTGTAGGGCGGGGCCGTGCCCCGCCGGCCCTATTAAGGCCCCACGACTTGCAAGTTCGCCTTGTCCAGCAGGCCGTGGTTAATCACAGTGAGTGTGCGCGAAGTCTGACCAGCATCCAATCCCTGACCACCTGAATCGCGCGTCTGGAACGCAATCTCCTGGCCAGGTTGCAGACAGTGTTCCTGGCCCTCGTAGGTGAAACACACCGTCCCGTACGGCTCAATCACGGTGAAAGTGATGGGCAGGTGCAAGTCGGGGGAAAGAACGTAAAGTTGGCCGCTGAAAGCTTTGTTCTGGTTGATTTGGGTGATGACCAGGTGGCCCACAATCACTTGAGTATCCGCACCGAGCGTACCATTGAGCGTGCCCTTCAGTGTACCGGACTCCGGGTTGAAGCTGTACGTCACCTGTTCGCCGGCAAAGGTCGTCGTCTGCCCGCTGGACTTGGTCACGCGCTCTTCCCGCACTTCGACGAAGATAAACTGCTCCGGCGGGAATCCCTGCGGTGGAAGCGTCGGCTTGAGATGTGTGGGTGCATCCGGCAACGGTTCTGGCCCGGCGGGCGAGGTTGGTGTGGGCGGGAGCGGTGAGGGAGAAGGTGTAAGAGAGGGTGTTGTTGGCCCGCACCCGGCGATTAGCAAGAGTATGAGTAAAGGAAGTAATGTTCGGAACACGTTGCGTTTCATGAGTTTCATGAGCTTCTTTACCCCCCTTTGGTTAAACGAGTGCCCTTGGAAAGTCCAGCCTTGCCGAGGCATAAATGCCCCGGCTGAGCAGCGTAAGGACGCTGAAGCGCCCTATCCAGCCTGCTTCTAGCAGGCTTGGGTTGCTCAGCCCGATGATTTATCGTCGGGCAACCGCTTTCCGAGAACTCTCTGACCGTGAACTCATCTTGTAATCATAGACGTTTTATCATCCCAAAAGGTTCCCATCGAGACTTCGGAAATTTCGACCTGTGCCATTAAGAACGCGGATTCCAAGACATCAACGGATCAATACATCTTATTTGGGGAAAACTCTGGGAATTTAACCTGATCCGTTACTGTCCTGAGATCTGGGTTCTCAGGTAGCAGATCTAAACTGCACAGGTCGGGAAATTTTTACCCAGCACTTGTACGCGCAAACCAGCATCGCCGAGGAGGAACTTTATCGTGAGGAGCAATTTGATTCAGAGACACAGTTGGATGAAAGTCGCGATCTCCCTGGCCCTGGCCAGCCTGACCCTGACCGGAGGATGGTGGCTGCTGGCCACGCCGACCGTGGCCCAGGGTGGCCGGCCATCCAGCCTGGAACTCATTGAGAACGCCTACCTGCGCGGCGAACTCGACTACGAGACGGCACTGGTGTACAAGGTGTACAGCGTCTTCGCCCCCGATCGCCTGCCGGTCGAGTTTCAGAGCGATACCCCCTCCCGTGGGGCTACTCTGGTGGTGGCCGAGGTGATGAGCGCCTGGGACTCACTGAGCATGGAGACCAAAATCCTGCTGCGCGAGTTTAGGCTGGGAGTTCCTCTGCCCGGCGAGGTGCTCCCGCTGGCGCAATCGCGGCCCACGATCAATGGCGAGGAGACTTACGACACCGCTCACTTCCGCATCCACTACACCCAACTGGACGGCGACGCGGACGAGATTCCGTCTGATGACGACAATGCGAACGGCACACCCGACTACCTGGAGTGGGTAGCGGAGGCAGTCGAGAATGTGTGGAGCACGGAGATCACGACCATGGGTTGGCTGCAACCACCACCGGATACCGGTGAGGGTGGCGATACCCGCTACGACGTTTACCTCAAAAACTGCTGGCCCTACTACGGTTACGTGAACTACAGCGACGGCTTCGTGGGTGACAATCCCAACTCGCCCACCGTCACCGAGACCGATGCCTATTACAGTTACATGGTGCTGGAGAACGATTTCAAGCTCCAACCCTCGCCCCAAAATGACATCAAAGTGACCGTCGCTCACGAGTTTAACCACGCCATCCAGGTAGGCTACGATGGCACAGAAGAAACCTGGCTGATGGAGTCCACTGCTACTTGGATCGAGGATGAGGTCTACGACGACATCAACGACAATTACCAGTTCCTGGACAAACTGTTTAAAGAGCCTGACATGGCCCTGGATACCACGTTCACCTCGTATGCCTATAGCCGCTGGATTTTCATGCGTTACATCTCGGAACACTATGGCCAGACCACGGTGCGGCGCATCTGGGAGCACGCAGTCACGCAGGACAACATGGATACCGTTGAGTTGGCCCTGCTGGAGGCGGGCACTGACTTTGCCACCCTCTTCCCTCGCTTTACGGCGGCCAATTACGTGCTCTCGGACCTGGCCCCGAACGCTCCTTACGACTACGAGGAGGCCGACGGCTACAAGGGTGCGATCAGTGGCGGGGCCATTGAAACCGAGGCTATCATCCCCTTCAACGGGACGCCGCTGACCTACAACAGCTTCACCGACGGCAACGAGCGCCTGGAACACCGCAGTGCGGAGTACATCGAGGTAGAGTCCACGGTTAACTTTCAGGTGACCTTTGAGAGCTACGATAGCACAGATTTCATGGTGCAGGGTGCACTGCGACACCCCGATGGGCGGGTGACCATCAAACAGGTCTCGCTAAGCGGCGGCCAGGGCACGTGGGTAGTCACCGATCCCGCCACCTACGATGAGGTAGTGGTCATCGTTACCAACCGGGGGGACGCGGACGAGACGGCCGGTTACGACCTCACCTTCCAGGCGACCAGCGAGACCCCGCCCACTGCCTCATTTACCGCCAGTACCATCTCCGGCACGATTGACACCGTGTTTAATTTCGATGCCTCAGCTAGCACGGACACTCAGACTCCGGCTAGCCAGCTCGAAGTGCGCTGGGACTGGGATGGTGACTGGGTATGGGACACGGACTGGTCAACGACGAAGACCGCCACCCACAGTTACACCGCGCCCGGCACTTACAACACTGCCGTGGAAGTGCGGGACGGCGTAGACTTGCGGGATGTAGCCACTCGTACTATCACCGTGATCAACACCCAACCCGCGGCCGCTTTTAGCGTGTTGCCTACTGTGGGCACCACGGAAACGGTCTTCCAGTTTGATGCCTCCGCTTCCAGTGACTACGAGACGCCCTCTGCTGATCTCGAGGTGCGTTGGGATTGGGAGAACGACGGCGGATGGGATACAGAATATTCCACCGTAAAGCAGATCACACACAGTTACGGGTTATCGAACGCGTACACTATCGCCCTGGAAGTTCGTGATGGCCAGGGACTGACCAACACTACCACGCACACGGTCACGGTGCAAGCTACCGGAAGCCCACCTACGGCTACTTTCACCGTCAGCCCCAGCGAAGGCTACACCAATACCGTCTTTTCCTTTGATGCCTCCGGTTGCGACGACGACACTACTCCGCCGACAGAGCTGCAAGTGCGTTGGGATTGGGAGAACGACGGTGTTTTCGATACCGAATGGTCCACTACCAAAGTTATCACCCACACCTTTGACATGGCCAACACCTATACCGTGGCCCTATTGGTTAAGGATGAGGAAGGTCTCGAAGGCAGTTTCACCCGAACAGTGCAGGTCAACGAAGCAGGGCAAAGCTCCAGCGCTTCTTTTGTCTACATCCCCATCGTTCTCAAGTCGTATTCTTCTAACTGAGTGGCGACACAGACAAATAAAAACTCCCGGCCCACGGGCTGGGAGTTTTTGCTGTAAGCGTGCTGTCCGTAGGGCCCGCCCCGGTCGAACTTGGCCACACGCAGGTAGCCATCATCAGCAACTGTGCGGACCACATTCTGTCGTCTCACTGTGAGCTCAACGTGTGGTAGTGCGTCTGGTGAGCAGAATCAAAAGCGGGGAGGCACAGCAGCCTCTCCGCCTTTGTGTGCATGACCCACTTGGTTGATGCTACTACTACCGTTCCGACGGCATTCCAGGCGAGGATGCACCCTCGCACAGCACCACTACTCGGCCCTGGTCTGTGTGATATTCGTACGTCTCCCCTCCCACCTCCAGTACCACGCGATACCCCGGTGTGATCACCTGCGCGTACATCATCCCTGGCTTCGGGCAGCCCAGACTGGTATCCGACCACTCGACCGCCTTCGCTTCTATCAGGCCGATCTGGTCTACCTCGATGGAGAGTCGCTTGGCCAGATCCTCCTTGGCCCGTATCACCAGCTTCTGTAAAGTCGTGTCGGATGGGATGGGGATAGTGGGGACAGCGGTCCACAGCGGCGTGGGTGTGCCTGCGGGCTCTGCGGTAGCGGTTGAAGCCACCGTCTTAGCCACTGGTGTGTCCGGAGGTGCGGTGGGGGCAACTCCTAATGAAAGCGAGGATACCGCCCGACCGCAGGCGACCACACCCAGGATCATCAACCAGCCAACCAGAAGCCAAATCCACTTGCGTCTCATAATTTACCTCCCGCTGGCATCCGTCAGTGATTTCTTCTCGATATACCGAAGCAATTCACCCCCTAGACGCGCCAGATTGCCCAAAAGTTCCTCTCCTCCGGCCCCGGTTTAGTGAAATGTCAGCGAGGGTATCGCTGCTTCGATCAGTACATCTCCCGCCCTGTGGCCGGGTTCAGCCGCAGCGTGCCCAAGCGGATGCTGCTCACATCCTCCAGGGAGGGCAAGGGGGTGTAGATAGCGACGGCCTGCGTGTGAGGGTCGTAGCTGCGGACGACGCCCAGGCCCAGGGCGAAACCGTCCGCGTCTTGTAGGGCCAACAACTGGCCAGGAGTCATTGCCTCCAGACCAAAGACGGCCAACTGTCGCAGGGAAAGCTGAAGCGTGTCTGCTCGCGAGAAGTAGTTCTTCCACCGCTCAACCCGATAGCGGATGCGGGTCTCGCGCGTTCGCTCCCTCACCGCCCTCGGCACGGGCAGTTCGATCACGCGCACGCGGGGATCACGACGCCAGGGCCAGAGGATGTGCTCCAACTCGACCCCGCGGGCGAAGGCAAACACCGTGGTCGGCTCCAAAAGCTCGATTTTCCACTGCTTGAGTGCCCCGCCGCCAGCCGCCGCGTCCACCAGCCCGGTGGTGTCTACCACCACTGCCCCGACACCCCATTGCTGTGCCCGGCGTTGAAGTTTGTGTGCACCGACCACTACCGGCAGCATGTGCCCCCGTGGAGAGATCGCCCCCACGAAGTAGGCCAGCCGCCCGTTCCAGGCCGGTTTACCCTCCGTGGCCGAGGTGCTCAGAGCCAGGGTCAACGTGGTGGGCAGGCCCAACGAACTCTGACCAACGTCGCAGTCCAGAAGGCCGACCCGTGGGTAATACTCCACCAGACGGCGAAACAGATAACGGGCAAAGGTGGATTTGCCCGTGTCCGATGCCCCGATGATCATGATTGTTCCAGTCAGGGTGCTCACGTCGACCCGCTTCCATGCGGGAGGCACGCGGATCTCGTCGCTCATCTCACTGCTGACCACCGCCTCCTATACCCCCATCTGGTTCACTGGGTATTTCACTGTCTTCTCCTGCGGCGACTATCTCGCCCGGAGTCGAGGGGTGCAGCACGATCTGGCTCTCGCCGGCCGTCAGCCGGGGCTGTTTTCCTGGGGGATACTTGATGCGGGGATGGAATAGACCCTGTAGGATGCTGACAAAAACCTCGCGAATCTGATCCAAATCGCGCAAAGTAAGGTCGCACTCGTCCAAATCGCCCTCCAGCAGACGGTTTAGGATAATCTGACGCACCATCTCCTCCAGTTCCTCCGAAGTGGACGGGCGGGAGGCGCGCACCGTAGCCTCACAGGCGTCGGCCAGCATGACGATAGCCGTCTCGCGGCTCTGGGGTCTGGGGCCGGGGTAGCGGAAATCGTCCGGGTTCACGTGCTCTTCCCCATACTGCTCCACGGCCTCACGATAGAAATAGCTGGCCAGGCTCGTGCCGTGGTGCTGCATGATGAAATCGCGCACTTTACGCGGTAGCCGGTACTTTTTCGCCAGTTCAAGCCCATCCTTCACGTGGCTGATGATGATCTCGGCGCTGGTGTAAGGATCAAGCCGGCTGTGCACGTTTACCCCCTCTACCTGGTTCTCGGCGAAGAAATAGGGGCGCGCTGTTTTTCCAATGTCGTGATAAAACGCACCCACGCGGGTGAGCAGAGCGTCCGCGCCAATGCGCTCCGCTGCTTGCTCCGCCATGTTGGAGACCAGAATGCTGTGGTGATAAGTTCCGGGGGCTTTGAGGAGGAGTTGACGCATCAGCGGATGGGTGGGACGGGCCAGTTCCAGCAGTTGCAACGAAGTGGTGATATCGAAAATACTACCCAGCAGATAATATCCGCCCAGGGTGAGCGTGGCCGAGAGTAAACCGTTGCCCACGCAGCCTATCACCAGGATACCCACTCCCACCAGGTCGAGGTTACGGTCTGGTAGGCGAAAGGCGGCGACTGCCAGCAGGTCGGCCAGCGTGATGTACACCCCGGCCCAGAAAAATGCGCCCAGGTGCTCCACCCGGCGTAAGCTCAGCACCCCGACCAAGCTGCCCATAAATCCGTACGCGGCGAGTGCAAAATCGCCGTCCCCCACGTATCCCAGCACCAGGCTTATCAAAGTGGCGACCAAAATTCCCAACCGGGCGTCGAGGAGAACGGCGAGAATCATGGCCAGAGCGGGTAGGGGGTACACGTAAGGCAATCCGACCCGGCCGGGAATCATCACCTTGGCCAGCAAGACGAAGAGGCCCGTCAGGAGGAAAATGAGTGCCAGGTGCCGCCAATTACGCCACAGCACCGGGTTGAACGCGGCGATGTACAGTTCCAGGGCCACCGTTATCCCCACGGCAAAGATGATGGCGCTGCCGATATCCCGCCAGTCGGCGGCCGGCCGCCGCAGGTGATAGGCATCCAACGCCTCCACGGCCAGCGGGGTGACCAGGTCGCCCTCACGAAGGATCACCTCGCCCTTCTCGATGGTGCGCTGCACTGGTGGGACTGCATCCCGCGCTGCCTGTCTGGCCTCGGCGGTGCGCTCCGCGTTGTAGAAAGTGTTAGGCCGGATGAGATCGCGGCCCAGAGCGACCACGATCTGCACCTGAGTGTCCGAAAGGTCCAGACTGACCAAGGCGGGTATCATGCGTCGTGCCTCGGCGAGCTGTCCCTCACGTATCTCGCTGCGCATCGCCTGGTCCAGGACGTAGATGACCTCTTTTTTGACCGCCTGCCAGTCATCCTCGGACAGGTCTAGTATCTGCTTGATGATCGTCGGGGACAGGGTCACGTCTTCAATGGCGCTCAGCCAACGCGCGCGTTCCTCGTCCGTGGCGTATGTGTCATGGCGCACCGAATCAATGAAATCCAATATTTGCCGGGCGCGAGCTATCTGCTGCCGGGCAATGCTCTGATCCGGTGTGTCGTACACGTCGGGCACGGACGCTTCCGCGCGGGCCCGTGCCTCGTCGGTGCGGATCTGGCTGACGAAAGTTTTGCGCTCTGGAGCACGAATGTCGCGTGGGCAGACGTCGCCCACATCCAGGGTTACCCGGACGGTGGGCAAAAGGTGAAAACCCAGGGTCAGAGTAGTCAGCAGGGCAAAGGCGAGGCCGAAGAGCACCGCCCGTAGGAACGGCCGCCACTGTTTCCCAGGCTTATCCGTTGTGGATGAGTGATCGGCGTCGTTAGTCAGCATTTTCCATCATCCTCTGAACCCGTGGTTCCCATAGCCAGATCATGGTTCACTGGAGCCATAAAGCGGTCATCCCTGTCCGACTTGCGGGAGACAGCCGCTTGCGTTGCGGTTGATTGCCCATACAACAGAGGGAGCACCAGAGGTGCTCCCTCGTCAATCACCTGCGCGGCGACACCCGCTGGCCTGTTCAGCTTATCTGCCAACGTTCTGTACCAGGTGGACTCTTCCCTCCCGGACGCCGCGTGCGACAGAGCCTCGTCTCAGCCGCTTAGCAGATCTCTCACTATCTCACTGACCACGCGGCCATCCGCCCGACCTCTTAATGCCGGCATCAGGCGGCGCATCACAGCTCCCATTTGGGCCGGACTCGTAGCCCCTACCTCGGCAATAACCTCTCGGGCTCGGTCTACAATTTCATCACGCGACATCTGTGCCGGCATGTAGCTCAGTAGTATCTGCAACTCCGCTTCTTCCTGGGCCACCAGGTCCACGCGGCCTGCCTTGCGATATTCTTCCACGGATTCCCGCCGCTGTTTGGCTTCCCGACTCAGGATGGCTAACGTCTCCGCTTCGTCCAACTCCCGGCGCTTTTGCACCTCGGCATTGGTGATAGCCGTCAACGCCAGGCGAATGGTGGACTTGCGGTTGCTATCCCCGTCACGTATCGCCTGCTTTAGATCATCCTGGAGCTTTTGTTTGAGGCTCATCAAATTTCCTCGGCGGACTGTTTCAGACCAGCTATGATAGCAAATCGTCAGTCCTAGAATTGTGCTTTCCGATCCTTGGCACTTTGTTTACGGCTCTTGCGTCGCTTGGCTGCCTTCTTGCGCTTGCGGATGACGCTGGGCTTCTCGAAAAAGCGACGGCGGCGCGCCTCCGAGAGTACACGGTCGGCCTGGACTTTTTTCTTGAACCGTTTCAGGAGGCTCTCGAAGGGCTCTCTATCCTCAGCCTTCACATACGTCACATACTTCCCCCCTTTCCTGCCAGTCCATAGACGGTACGTGGCCGTCTATCAAACTGCTATTTTCGCCTTGCAGAGCTCGTGTTCCGTGCTGGTAATCCTCGTGCCGGTCATTTGGGGGGCACTTCACTGCAATGGGCTACTAGACTGTAATTATAGTCAGAGTAAGCCGTCGTGTCAAATCAAGCATGGGCAAGGATACCCGCCCCACGGGGAAAGGATTTATTGACAAAAATCTGTTCTGCCCGTATACTTGTGGTGTATTGCTACCGATCGCCCCATTTCTGCGTCTGAACTCCGCTGCCAGGGCTCTATCACCGGGAGGAGAGATCCTGATGGAGATTGAATATCCAGACGTGTTGAGTGAATACGTTCCCGCCCGGGATCGTCTGGAGAACAACGGCTTACAGTTCGTCTGCCAATTGGAGCCACGCACCGTCGCCCCAGGTGAGTTGACCGCGCTGACCATCTACCTGCAAAATGCTCTGGATGTGCCCCTTCAGGTCGCCATCCGCGTGCACGTCCCATCCCCGAAGGAAACGCGACGCCGGGGTCGCTCCGGCCCATTGCCCCGTCCCGTGAATTTCACAATCCTCGAGTCGGAGATGTCGCTCGCCGTGGAACCGGCGGAGATGGGCTTGTTACGCATTCCATTGCAGATTGATCCTGCTACCGAACAGGGGGAATATGGCGTCCGTTGCTCCTTGACGGCTACGCCTAAGGGTCGAGGTGCGCGCATTCGCCCGCCGGAGAGTCAGGGTCGCCTGGGCCAAACGATCCTGGAAGATACCGTCGGGCTGGGGCTGGCTGCTGCTGTCGGGGTGGGATACATCAGCGTTCCGGCGGATCAGGTCACCGCTACCATCACCGTGGCCGGTGCCGCCGAGCATCCCGCTGAGGTGGATTTGGAGCCTACTTTCATCTCCCTATGGACGATGGAAGAGCTCGAAATTCAACAGAAGGCTCTGCGGGAGATCAACGACAGGCGCATTCACATCCTGGAGCAACTGAAGGTAGAGCCCATGTACGTGGCCCTGCTGGAGGAAAGTGAGACGATTTTCAGAGGGATGGATCTGCCCCTGGGCGTCGGTGAGCGCATCTTCCTGGCCAAGATCCTCACCTACACCGCCCAGTACTTTCTACAGGACGCGAACCGGCAGGATGCCCTCTTGATCCCCATCTGGTTGGATGCGCTGCGTCATGACCTGTCAACCGACGATTATCTGGGGGTGGTCACCCAGGTCGGATACGACCGCTTGTTGCGGCTGGCCATCGCCCTCAGCTTTGCCCTGGTGCACGAGGCCCTGGGTCGCGAGCCGTGGACTATTGAAGAGCAGCGGGCAGTGGCCGACCTGGTACTGAACTGCGTGAGCCAGGGAGAACCGCTGCCCGTTGAATTTTTGTACCTGCCCTTGCTGCTCGGGGGCCTGCTGGTCGCCCACAAGGTACGCATGCCCGGCGAGGACGTCGGCCACAGCCTGCGACTCCTGGCCCAGGATAAAAGTAACCGGGCGGAGGCTTTCGACGAGGAGCTTCAGGACCTGAACCAGATTTTCGACACCCTGCTCAAGTCCGCGCAGCAGCAGCGCTGAGGAACATTACTTCTCCATCTTGACCTGCCTGGCTGCTATAAACTGCGCCTCGAGCTCCGCCCGTCGCTCGGCGGCAGCGTGCCTGGCCTCGTCCACGATTGCCTGGAGTCGCTCGCGGATCGTCCGCACAATCTCCTCCCCCGGCTGTGGAGCGAGAAGCAAGGCTGCCGCTGCCCCGATCAGCCCGCCGAAAAACAGTCCTAACGCGAAATTAAACACCTTGCGCATGGCCTTTATTTCCTCCTTCAACAATGTGTGCCAATGTATTTGATCCACGTGGACCTAGCATCGCGTTAACTATAGCACAACTTGCAGGCATTGGCAAGCCTCGCCCTACCCCCGATCAATAAGTGAGGTGCTCCGTGTTCAAAACCCGTTTGCGCAGGCTCATTACTTTACAATCGGCCCAGGCACTGGACTGCGTGGCCCTGATGCCGGGCCCTAATCTGCGCTATCTCACTGGCCTGGCCATGCATCCCAGCGAACGGCCAACCCTGGCCCTTTTCCCGCTCCACGGTTCGCCGGCTCTTATCCTGCCCTTGCTGGAAGCGCAGGGACTCCCTGAGAACCTGCCATTCGAGGTGCGGCTTTTCCCCTACACCGACGAGGAGGGCCCGCAGGGCGCTTTCGAGGCTGCGGCTGCTGCTTTGGAACTTGCCGGCAAGCGTATCGGTGTGGAGTTTTTGCAGATGCGCGTTCTGGAGCTCAGACGATTGGAACAGGTCGCTCCGGGCTGCCACATCCTGGCATTCGAGGCATTCCTGCACGAGCTCCGTGCCCGCAAGGATGACTCCGAGTTGGACCAGATGCGCCGTGCCATCCGCATCACCGAGGACGCTCTGTCCGCCACCATCGCCCAGGTCCACCCCGGCCAGACGGAGGAGGAGATCGCCACTGAGCTGCGGGTGGCGATGTTGCGCGCTGGAGCGGAAGAAGTGGCCTTCATCATCGCCGTCGCCGGACCGCGCACGGCCTCCCCTCACGTGAGTCCCTCGTCGCGCCCGCTGGAGAGCGGGGACGTGCTCATCGTGGACTGTGGCGCGGTGTATGGCGGTTACGTGGCGGACATCACGCGCACCTTCGCCGTTGGCGCGATCCCGGCTGAACTGGAGCGCGTGTACGCCGTGGTGCGGGCAGCCAACGAGGCTGGCCGCGCAGCAGTGCGCCCTGGCGTCGCAGCCCAGGAAGTAGACCGCGCCGCCCGGCGGGTAATCGCCGAGGCGGGCTATGGCGAGTACTTCGTGCACCGCACCGGTCACGGCCTGGGATTGGAGGTTCACGAGCCACCCTATATCGTGGAAGGTAACGAGGAGATCTTACGGCCAGGGATGACTTTCACCGTGGAGCCGGGGGTATACATCCCTGCTCTGGGCGGGGTGCGCATCGAGGATGACGTAGTGGTGACTTCCACGGGTGCAGAGACGCTGACCACTTACCCCCGCGAATTGACCCGCCTGTGACCCGGACTTTCCTTTTTTGCTCATCTGTGGTAGAATATCGCCCACCATAAAAGGGCCCGGCACTGCCGCGTCATCGTCCTCGGGGGCCGAGGGGGGAGTCAGTGACAATTAAAGGCACGAATCCTGCCGGCCTGGCGCGGATTGGCCTGTGGCTGCGATCATGCAGGCTGCTCATTCTTGTATCGGCCATAGCCGGATGTATGCTGCTAACCCTGTGTGGGGCCAATGGTAGCTTACTCCTGGCCCTTACCTCCCACGTTGGGAAATTACCTCGATCAACTTTTTCCCCGAGCGCGACCAGCAGCCCGTTCACCGCCGGTCAGGCTGCTCCTCCACTAGCTCTGTCCAACCTGGATGGCTGGCCAGTGACGCTTTCCGAGCAGCAGGGACAGGTAGTGCTACTGGCCTTCTGGACCACCTGGTGTGCCCCCTGCCTGAGGGAACTGGAGCACATCCAAACTCTCTATGATGCCCGCCCGCCGGGGCTGATGATCATCACCGTGTGCCAGGAAGCCCGCAATGCCGATTATATACGGGCTTTCGCCCGCGAGCGGGGATGGAGCTTTCCTGTGCTCCACGACGCGGACCTGACCACAGTGCATCGTTACCAGGTGAGGGCCGTGCCTCGTACCCTGCTGATTGATCAGGAGGGCGTGGTGCGCTACGACCGCCTGGGCTACGGCCCCGGTTACGACGCAGAACTGGATGCCGCTATCAATGCGCTGTTGCCAACCGCCCGGTTGGGAGGAGAGCGATGAGCCGTCGTCCCTGGCTGCGAAGTGGCACGCTCCTGCTTCTGGCCCTGACCGCCATCGTCCTCGGCCTGCTGCGCGACCAATGGATGATCACCCTGATCAACGCTACTTTGCTTTGCCTGTCGTGCATCGGCATTCAGTAGGGTACCCCGGTGGGCGACGGCGTGTCGTCCTACCACTCCCAACGGTGATCCCATGAGACATCTTTTCAACCTCCTGCTACGCATCCGCCGCCGGCCTGTGCAGGTACTCTCTTTCCTGGTCATGAACTCCTATTTCACTCAGAATGTGACCAAGGGCCTCCCCTGCCTGGGGTTCAACTGCTATGCCTGCCCGGCGGCTGCCTTCGCCTGCCCCATCGGTAGCCTACAACATTTCGCCGTCATCCGCGAGATTCCATTCTACGTCCTGGGCGTGTTGGGGCTCTTCGGCGCGCTATGGGGGCGCGCGGCCTGCGGCTGGCTGTGCCCTTTCGGCCTCCTCCAGGAATTGATGTACAAGGTGCCGCTGCCCAAGTGGCACTTGTCCGCGCGCCTGGGCTGGCTGCGCTACGCATTCCTCGTCGCCCTGGTGTTCGCCATTCCCTACTTCACTCTGGAGCCGTGGTTCTGCAAGCTCTGTCCTCAGGGCACGTTGGAGGCCGGTATCCCCCAGATTCTCCTCCACCCAGAACTACGCCCGCTGATCGGCTGGCTGTTTGCGCTTAAGATTGTCATTCTGCTCGCTTTCCTGGTCTGGATGGCAGTCACCAGCCGGCCTTTCTGTCGCTGGGTGTGTCCGCTGGGGGCCATCTGGTCGCCGTTCAACCCGCTGAGCGCCGTTCGGATAGAGGTGGACAGCGAGACGTGCATCGCCTGTGATCGCTGCCAGCAGGTCTGTCCGGTGAACATCCGCATCCACGAGAACGCGGACGCTGCCGAGTGCGTGCGCTGCCTGGAGTGCGTCCGCGTGTGCCCTGTGGATTGCATCCACATCTTTCTGCGGCACGATTAGACCTCCGAGTCCTGGTTGACTGACAAAACTCTGGATTTGCCCTGGGAGCAAGAAATAGGACGCAGATTAACGCTGATGGACGCTGATTTTCTGGTTTCATCGGCAGATAATCTGCGAAAATCTGCGCGAATCTGCATCCTGAATGATTTGTCAGTCAATCAGCCTCCGAGTCTTTGAAGATCTCGGAGGTCTGGTTTCTGTCTGCCATTTGCGTCTCGCGGTGTCGGGCAGGGCTGCCCAACCTACGGGTGCTGACGCTCCTGAAGCGCGAGATGGGGGCAGAGAAGACCAGCAGCCTGATTGGACGTGGCAAGCGAGTTGTGCTAGAATATGTCCAGCTTGCCCGCCAGTACCACCCGGACCCGCTCGCTGGGGCAGATTAGGGAAGCCAGGGTATCAGGACAGGTGTCCCAACCGTGCGGGATCAGCGCCGCCCGACACTGCATGGCGGGCAGATTGCGGATCACGGAAGGTCGTCGGCTATGCGCCCTAGATCTATGCTGTTGGACATTTTAGAACGCGCCTCCGCCAAGGCCGTATTGGAGGCCACGCCCCGCGTGGAGCACGGACGGATCGTGGACTACGTCCATTTCCCCTTCCTGGCCGTGGTCAATCAACGCGAGATGAAGATGGCGCTGTTGCTGGCGGTGATTAACCCCCAGGTAGGCGGTGTACTGCTCATCGGCCCGCGCGGCACGGGTAAAACCACGGCCGTGCGCGGTTTGGTGGATCTGATGCCCCCCATCCAGCGCAGTACCTGCCCCTACGGGTGCGAACCGGAGGCGGCCTACGCGCGTGGGCTTGACGCCGTGTGCCGCGAGTGCGCGGAGAAGCTGGCCCGTGGTGAGCCCATCACCGCGCCCGACCGCATGCGTCTGATCGAACTGCCGCTCAACGCCCGCCTGGAGGACGTGGTCGGGGGGATCAACGAGCGCGTGGCCCTGGAACAGCAGAAAATCCGCCTGGAACGGGGCATCCTCTCCTACGCCGACCGCAACATCCTCTACGTGGACGAGATCAACCTGCTGGACGATGCCATCGTCAACGCTATCCTGGACGCGGCCGCACAAGGGCGCTACACCGTGCGCCGGGGCCCGCTCAGCAGCACTTACCACGCCCGTTTTGTGCTCATTGGTTCGATGAACCCGGAGGAAGGTGTGTTGCGCCCGCAGATTATGGACCGGCTGGGCCTGCGGGTGATCGTTAACGGCCTGACCAATGACAAAGATCGGCTGGAGGTCTACCGCCGGGTACGAGCCTTTGCCGAGCACCCCCACGACATGCTGGCCCTTTACGCCGAGGAAACCGCCGCTCTCACCCAGGAAATCGCCGACGCCAAAGCTCGTCTGCCGGAGGTGGTGCCCACCGGGCCAGCGGAGCGCCTGGCACTGCGCCTGGTGCGCGAGCTGCAAATAGCCTCCCATCGCGCCGAGTTCGTCCTGCTAGAGGCAGCGCGGGCCCACGCCGCCGCCGACGGTCGCCTCAAGGCCACCGTCGCAGACGTGCGCGCCGTGGCCCTCATGGCCCTCCGCCAACGACGCAGCGAGTTCATGGTGCGCTACTTCGCCCAGTGTGCCGCTGAGGACGAGGAAATCCGTACCAAAATTGCAGCGGCGAGCTGAGGAGGTCCCGCCATCCTGACAGTTAAAAGGAGCGGAAATGGAACAGGCAGACATCGAGTTCCTGACCACCATCGTCGGCGCAGAGCGCCTTTCGGTGCGCGAGAGCGACCTGGATGCCCACTCACAGGATGAGTCCTACCACGAACCCCACCGCCCGGACGTGGTCGTCTGGGCCGAGAGCGCCGAGGAGATCAGCGCTATCCTGCGCTACGCCAACGCACACCGCATCCCGGTCACCCCGTGGAGCGGCGGATCGAGTCTGGAGGGCAATCCCGTCCCAGTGCACGGCGGCATACTCCTGGCAATGTACAACATGAACAAAATCCTCGAAATCCGCGAGGAAGACCTGCAGGTGGTGGTTCAGCCGGGCATCGTGTACGACGAGCTGAACAAGAAGCTGGCCCGTTACGGGCTTTTCTTCCCGCCCGCGCCCGGCAGTTCCGACGTGGCGACCATCGGCGGGATGGTGGCCAACAACTCCAGCGGGATGCACGCCGTGAAGTACGGAGCGACCAGAGATTACGTGCTCAAGCTCCAGGTCGTACTGCCTACCGGCGAGATCATCACCACCGGCTGCAATGCTATCAAGACGGCCAGCGGGTACGACCTGGTCCGTCTTTTCGTTGGCTCCGAGGGGACTCTGGGCGTGGTCACTGAGGTCACCCTGCGGTTGCGCATCGTGCTGGAGAAAATGGCAGCCGTGGCCGTATTCCCCTCGATGGAGGCAGCAGCCCAGACCATCTTCGACATCAACCGTTACGGCCCCACCCCCGCCGCCCTCGAGCTCATGGACCCCCAGATCATTCGCTACGTCAACCGCTGGAAGGAAATGTCCCTGGAAGAAGCCCCGACGTTGGTGATGGAGTTCCACGGCACGCCAACCGGCATCCAGGAGGAAGTGGCCCTCATCGAGGAGACCTGTCGTGACAATGGCTGCCTGCACTTCGACAAAGGAGTAACCGGCACGGAGCGAGACCGCCTGTGGGCGGCCCGTCGCGAGGCTCACAACGCAGTCAAATACCTGAGCACCGATAGCATTGTGGAGATTGGCGACATCGTGGTGCCCATCTCCAAATACCCCGCAGCCGTGGCTAAAGCTCACGAGCTGGCCGAGGAGCTGGACGTGCCCATCGCTACCTTCGGTCACGCCGGGGACGGCAACCTGCACATAGAGATTTTGTCCCACAAGGGCGACCCCCGGGCCCGTGCTCGCGCGGGGGAGCTCAACGAGCGAATCGTGCACTACGCCATCAGCGTGGGTGGCACGGCCACCGGTGAGCACGGTGTGGGCATCGGTAAACGAAAATTCATGCGCCAGGAGCACGGAGCCAGCCTGGATGTCATGCGCCGCATCAAGAACCTCCTGGATCCCAACGGAATCATGAATCCGGGGAAGATTTTCTGACTGAGGGAGAGGAAGAGATGACGAACCAACACGACACGTCCCAGGAACGAGTCGCTGCCCTGATGGCTCTGCTCGATGTGGCGCGCACTGTGAGCTCCGAACTAAACTTGAAGAAACTGCTGCGCAAGATCGTTCACGCCGCCGTCGAGGTATTGGACGCCACCACCGGCTCACTGCTCATCTGGGACCCGGCCACAGACGAGCTTGTGTTCGCCGTGGCTGAGGAGGCAATGGGCAAATCCCTGGAGCAACAACGCATGCCGGCCGATAAAGGCATCGCTGGCTGGGTCTTCACCCACTGCGAACCGATCATCGTCGGCGACGTTCAACAGGATCCCCGCTTCTTCGGGGAAATTGAGGAGGACTTCCACACCACATCCCTGATCGCAGTGCCCTTGATGACCCCCGCCGAGAAAATCGGCGTAGTCGAGGTCCTGAACAAACGCTCCGGGGAACGCTTCAACCAGCAGGACATGGACCTCCTCAGTGCCCTGGCCGGACAGGCAGCCATCGCTATCGTCAACGCCCGTCTGTACCAGGAGCTGGAGGACGAGAAGAACCGTATCCTCGCCGTCGAGAGTGAGGCACACAAAAGGCTGGCCCGTGACCTCCACGATGGGCCAGCCCAGACTCTGGCGGCGATTATTATGAACATCGAGTTTATACGGACCCTCCTCAAACGAGACCCGGCGCAGGTGCCCCAGGAACTGGACAAGCTCCAGGAGACGGCCACCAAAGCTCTGGCCCAGGTGCGCAACACCCTCTTCGAATTGCGGCCCGTCATCCTGGAGACCCGGGGCCTGCAAGCTGCCCTGGAATCCTACGTGGAGCGCCTGCGCTCCACTGAGGGCATGACCATCCACCTCGACGTGCGTAGCCTGGACGAGCGGCTGCCGGCCAAGCTGGAGCACGTCTGCTTCGCCATCGTCCAGGAGGCCGTCGGCAACATCAAGAAGCACGCCAAAGCCAAACAGGTGTGGATCGGCGTGGAACGTCGAGCCAAAGACCTGGTATTGGGCATCCGCGACGACGGCAGAGGCTTCGATGTGGAGGCCGTGGAAAAGCAGTGCGACCAGCGCGGCAGCCTGGGCCTGTTGAACATGAAGGAGCGTGCCGAGTTAGTGGGTGGCCGCCTGACCATCGAATCATCCCCCGGTCACGGCACGCTGGTCAGCCTGATCGCCCCCCTGGGCGATACTGCTAAGGAACGGCGTAAGGGCACCGGGCCGCTGGACTACCGGAAGCCGGCATCCTCGCAGGAACGGCGCAAAGGTACGGGGCCCCTGCTCTCTTCCAGCGGGTAGCTCCCCCTCCTATTCCTTTGCTTTGGTGAACAGTTCGCCAAAGGCCTTGAAGAACTCGATGGGCAGGGGGAAGATGATAGTAGAGTTCTTCTCCTCAGCGATCTCCACCAGGGTCTCCAGATAACGCAACTGGAGGGCCGCCGGCTCCTGGGAGATAATGTGCGCCGCTTTGGCCAGAGTACGTGAAGCCTGCAACTCGCCCTCAGCGTGGATGACCTTGCCCCGCTTCTCACGCTCGGCCTCGGCCTGGCGAGCCATGGCTCGCTTCATCGTATTCGGCAACTCTACGTCTTTGATCTCGACGATGCTGACTTTGATACCCCATGGTTCGGTGTGTTCGTCAATAATCTGCTGGAGCTTGTGGTTGATCTGCTCGCGGTGCATGAGCAGTTCATCCAGTTCCGATTGGCCCAGGACACTGCGCAGCGTGGTCTGCGCGATGCGCCACGTGGCCTGGCGGTAGTTCTCCACCTGGACAATGGCCGCCGCCGGGTCCACCACGCGGAAGTAGGCTACAGCGTCCACTTTGACAGTCACGTTGTCTTTGGTGATAGCCTCCTGGGCAGGGATGTCCAAGGTGATCACGCGCAAATCCACCTTGACCATCCGGTCCACGAAGGGGATGATGAAGAACAGTCCCGGCCCCTTGGGCCCGACCAATCGCCCCAGGCGGAAGATCACCCCGCGCTCGTACTCCTGCACGATCTTGATCCCCGCACTGACGATAACCAGCAGAAAGATCAGCGCCACCCCAAAGGTGGAGCAGAAACTGAGTAACATTTCCACGGTTGACACCTCCTTCGTACTTTTACTTACTCCTCCCCTGTCCGCGTTTGCGTGCGGCAGCGAGGTCACTCATCCACACCGGGATGCAAAGGCTCACCCGCCCCCGGCCCGCGCACCGCTCAGCATCTCCGCCGCCTGGCGCAGGACGCGCTGCTCCCCTTCGTACGTGGCCGTGGCAATGGCTTCCTCGATGGGGAACCAACGCACGGTTTCTACTTCCCAGTCGTGATCGGCCACGTCCCCGCCCGTGGCCTCGACGAGGTAGAAGTAGACCTTTTTGTGGTAGCGCACCGGGCCCTCGGCCTCCTGCCAGCGGTACCAATACTCGACCACGTCTATCCGCTCCAGCACGCGGCCGGTGAGCCCTGTTTCCTCCTGGATTTCGCGCAAGGCGGCGGCTTCCATAGCCTCGCCGCGCTCCACCAGGCCCTTGGGCAGACCCCAGCGCCGGCTGCCATCGGGGGCGGTGGTGGCGATGAGAGCCACCTCGACCCCGCCCTCGTCCGTGCGACGGAAGACCACTCCACCCGCCGAGAGCTGGAATTTGGTCGGGATTTTTGCCTTCGCCACTGCCTCGCGCCTCCCCGCCGGCCTAAATCCCGCCCTCCGCGTACCGCTTGCCCAGCTTATCGAGCATGTCTGCGGTCATGGCCGCCAGATCGTAATCCGGCTCCCAGCCCCACTCCTCACGGGCGGCGCTGTCGTCAATAGAGCGGGGCCACGAGTCGGCGATCTCCTGCCGAAAGTCAGGCTCGTACTCGCAGGTGAATTCGGGAATGTGCTTCTTGATCTCGGCGGCCAGTTCGCCGGCGGAGAAGCTCATGGCCGCCAGGTTGAAGTCGGCGTGGTGCTTGAGCCGGGAGAGGTCGGCCTCCATCAGATCAATGGCCGCTTTGATGCAGTCGGGCATGTACATCATCGGCAGGACGGTGTCCTCCCTCACGAAACAGGTGTAGCGCTTGTGTTTGATCGCCTCGTAGAAGATCTCCACGGCGTAATCGGTGGTGCCGCCACCGGGCAGGGTCTCGCTGCTGATGATGCCGGGATAGCGCACGCCGCGCACGTCCAGGCCGAAGCGGCTGAAGTAATAGTTGCCGAGCAGTTCGCCGGCCACTTTGGTGACTCCATACATGGTCCTGGGGCGCAGGACCGTCTCCTGGGGCGTGTTGTCGCGGGGGGTCTCCGGACCGAAGGCGGCGATGGAGCTGGGGCAGAACACGCGCACCATCCCGCGTTCCCTGGCCACTTCGAGGACGTTGTACAGGCCGTTCATGTTCACGTTCCAGGCGAGCTGGGGCTTCTGCTCCCCAATAGCCGAGAGGATGGCGGCCAGGTGATAGATCGTGTCAACGTCGTATTTGTCTACGACCTCCTCGATGGTCTCCCGCCGGGTCACGTCAATGAACTCGAAAGGCCCGGATTCGCGCAGCGCTTTGCTGGGCTGCGTTTTGTGGCCGGCAGCGACGACGTTGTCGTTGCCGTATCTTCGGCGAAGGGCCAGGGTCAGCTCAGAGCCGATCTGACCGCAGGCCCCGGTCACGAGAATCTTGGTCATGTCGCTTTTGGACATTGCAAACCTCCCAGGTTCCTCTCCTTTGAGAAAATCCCCATCCGGGGACAGTAGTCCCCGGGCGCTCCGTTGCGGTTGAAGTGCAAAAGGGAGTATAGCACAGTGCCGTGCTTTCGTCAAGGAAATTAGCGGCGAAGTGGGCTTGAAATTCTGGGCAGATAGTGTTACAATGTATATAATTGGGAGACGACAATGGCCCAGGTACTGCTCGTGGTTAACGATTGGCGAGAGAGAGCCCTGATCCTGGCCCAACTGCAGGAGGAGGGCTACACAGTCCACGCGGTGAGCACCGTGCCGTGGGCGATTGCCCTGTTATGCCGTGGCCTGATCGCGCCGGACGTGGCCATCGTGGACGTGGTTGGTCAGGACGTTGCCGAACGGGACCTGGTCACACTGCGCGAATTAATCGGAGATGCGCCACTGGTTCTTTGCACCGGCGTGTACGAGCGAGCCGATACGCAGAGCATACTGGCTCCGACGCGGGTGCTGGTCCGCCCCTTTCGTGTTCAGGACGTAGTGGACGCCGTTCGTGAGGTGCTGGGGGGACGGGTGCTGACCCAGGAGGTACGAGATGGCTGATCTCATCGGACAGACTATCGGGCAATATCGGATTCTGGAGCAGATCGGCAAGGGCGGGATGGCCACGGTGTACAAGGCATACCAGCCATCCCTGGATCGCTACGTGGCGATCAAGGTGTTGCCCCCCTACTTCGCCCACGAAGAGGGCTTCGCCGAACGCTTCATCCGCGAGGCGAAGGCCATTGCCAAACTCACCCATCCCCACATTTTGCCCATCCACGACTTCGGCCAGGAAGGCGATCTGAGCTACATCGTCACCCAGTACGTGGAGGCCGGCACACTCAAAGAGATGCTGGGCCAGCCGATGGACCCCCGCCGGGCATCGGAGATCATCGGCCAGATAGCCGAGGCGCTGGACTACGCCCACGAACGGGGGATCATCCACCGCGACGTGAAACCCAGCAACG
>JAGGZG010000007.1 GCA_021162125.1 Anaerolineae bacterium | reverse complement strand
ATGAAGTGGTGAGGTTGCTCTCGCGCACGATAGACAAGGCCATCAGCATTGAAACGTACCTGGCCGATGACCTGGCGGCCGCGGAAGGAGACGCCGCACAGCTCCAGCAGATGCTGCTCAATCTGTGCCTAAATGCCCGCGATGCCATGCCCGCCGGCGGGAAACTGATCATCGAGACAAAGAACGTCACCCTGAATGAGGAATACGCCCGTACCCAACTGGCCGTGGAGGCCGGTGACTACGTGTTGCTCACGGTGAGCGATACGGGCATGGGCATGGACGCCGAAACACAGACGCGCATCTTCGAGCCCTTCTTCAGCACCAAGAAAGAACGCCTCGGCGAAAAACACAGCGGATTGGGGCTGTCCATGGTTTACGGCATCGTGCGCAGCCACGGCGGGGCAATTCACGTGTACAGCGAGCCGGGGGTGGGCACGACGTTCAAGGTGTACTTGCCGGCTACGAAGCGAGCGGTGGTAGAGAAGAAAGCCGAGAGAGAGACGCCGGTGGGAGGTGAGGAAACAATCCTGGTCGTGGACGACGAGAAGATCATCCGCGATCTGGTGAAACGCCTGCTGAGCAACGCGAGCTACACAGTGCTGCTGGCAGAAAGTGGGGCCGAAGCAGTGGAGATATACCGGAAACAAGGGGACAAGATTGACCTGGTCATCCTGGACATAATCATGCCGGAAATGAGCGGTCAGGAAACCTACGAGCGGCTGCGGGAGATTGACCCCAACGTAAAAGTGCTGCTCTCCAGCGGCTATAGCCAGAATGGGCAGGCGCAGGAGATTCTAGAAGCCGGGGTACAGGGTTTCCTGCAGAAGCCGTATGATCTGAGCCAGGTGTTGTATAAAGTACGCGAGGTGTTGGATGAGTAGATTGACGTGTTGCGTGTTGCGTGTTGCGTGTTGCGTGGTGCGTGTTTCATGGCATAAAAGGAGCTCTCAATGAATTACAACGACTGGCTGGCTTCTATCTCTCCAGAATTCACCAACGACCCTCTTTGGCGGATGGAAGTTTACCGCTTCGCTGTCTTTGCCGGTGACCTGGCGTGGCCCGACGTATCCAGGCTGGCAAAAGACAAGCGTACTGTCAGTCTGTCTGACCAACTGTACCGCGCCGTCGGCTCTGTCAGCGCCAACATTGCCGAGGGTTACAGCCGCCGATCCGGTAAAGATCAAGCTCGCCTCTACGAATACGCTCTGGGCTCGGCCCGCGAGGCCCGTGGCTGGTATCATCAAGGACGGCACGTCCTCTCAGAGACCGTCGCCATGCACCGCATTAAGCTCTTCACCAGAATCATTCGCTTGCTACTCACCATTATCCCCGCCGAGCGCGGCTATAAGTTGAAAGAGGATCAATCATCCTACGATGTGGGCCTGATAGACCTGCTCGACAACCCACCCATGCCATAGACACGGAACACGCAACACGTAGACACGCAATACGCAACACACCTTTTGGGCTTGTCTCCGTTTCCAGCGAACCAAACTGCGCTAAACATCACACAGGATAGCACAATGGAGAAACACTCAAAATCTGTCCTTCGTGAGTTGGCCACACTCAACACCCTTGCTGAAAAAAGGAGCTCTCAACTGACGCTCGTCAACGCAGTAGGCCGGCTGGCGACCTCGATCCTCGACCTGGACGAGATGATGGAAGAGGTTACCAGGGCTATCCAGACGAGCTTCAACTATTACAACGTGGCCCTGTTCTTGCTGGACAAGAGCCGCCGCCAGGTAGTGATGCGGGCGGTGGCCGGTGGTTTTGAGGAACTGGTGTCCCGCACTTACCGGCAATCGGTAGACAAGGGCATCATCGGCTGGGTGGTCAGGACGGGACAGAGCTTGCTGGCCAACGACGTGAGCCAAGAGCCGCACTACATCAAAGGTTTCCTGGGCGAAGTGCTGACCAGGTCAGAGCTATGTGTACCCCTCAAGCTGGACGACGAAGTCATCGGTGCTCTGGACGTGCAGAGCATATACCCGGATGCCTTCGATCAAGCAGACATCGTGGCCATGGAGGCCCTGGCCGCCCAGATTGCGGCGGCTATCCGAAATGCACAGTTGTTCAAGGCTCAGCAGCAGCGCACTGAGGAAGTAGAGGCCCTGGCCGAGGTGGGACGGGCCATCAGTTCCACGCTCAACCTGGAGCAGGTGCTGGAGGCCATCGCCACTCAGGCCACCATCCTCGCCCACGCAGACGAGGGGGGCATCTTCGAGCTGGACAAAGCGCAGGGCATCCTGCACATCACCGCCAGTTACAACGCCAGCGAGGATTTCGTAAGAGCGGTGAACGAGGCTGGCGTCAAAGTTGGGGAGGGAGCCGTGGGCCGGGCCGCGGCAACCAGAGAGCCGGTACAGGTGGTGGACACTGAGACCGAGGCCGGATACCGCTTCCGCGAGATCGCCGCCATAGACGGCATCCACTCCGTGCTGGCCGTGCCCCTGCTCAAGGGGGAGGAATTGATCGGCGGGATCGTACTGTGGCGTCGCCAGCCAGTCCCCTTCTCCACGCAGGACGTGGCGCTTCTCACTTCTCTGGCCAGTCAGGCAACCATCGCCATCGAGAACGCCAGGCTTTACACCGAGCGGGAGCGGCGCATCGCTGAGTTAACCGCCCTCAACCAGATTGGCCGGGCCATCAGCTCGACCCTGCACCTGGATGAGCTGGCGGAGTTGATCTACCGCGAGGTATCGCAGATCATGGACGCCGCTGCTTTCCACATCGCCCTTTACAATCAAGAGACCAATATGCTGGACTACCTGCTTATGATTGACGAAGGAGTGCGAGAACCACGCCAGTCAAGGCCTCTCGGCCAGGGGCTGAGCGGGCTGATTGTCACCACCAGAAAACCCATCCTGATCAAGAACCTCGAGGAGGAAAAGGACAAATACCCACGTCCGGGCTTCGTCTGGGGCACCGGGAAGTTTCCTTCCTCGTGGCTTGGCGTCCCCTTACTCGTCGGCGACAAAGTAGTGGGCGTTATGTCCGTGCAAAGCTATCGCCCTTTCGCCTACGACGAGGACGACTTAGAGCTTTTCCAGACCCTCGGCAGCCAGGCAGCCATCGCCGTCGAGAAGGCGCGGCTATTTGAGGCAGAGCAAACCCGTCGCCGCCAGGCCGAAATACTGGGCGACGTGTCACGTATCGTGGGCTCAACCCTGGACCTGCACAGTGTCCTGCGTCTGATCCTAGAACAACTGAAACGGGTGCTGACCTACGAGACTGCCTCACTCCTGCTTTTCTCCGCGGAGGGGCCGGCCATGATCGCCCTCGCCGGCTACGAGGACGAGGAAACGGTGATCAAAGAAGCCGCCCTACGCCTGGGGGACAGCCCCATCTGGCAAGAGATGGCTACTACCCGGCAGCCCGTCGTCATCCCCGACGTGCGGCAGGACGAACGCTGGATCTGGGTGTCCGGGGCCGAGCACGTGCGCGCCTGGATCGGGGTGCCGCTCCTGGTGCGCGACGAGATGATCGGGGCGCTGATGATGGACAGCACCCAGTCCGGCTTCTACACCCAGAAGGATGCCGAGCTGGCCCAGGCGCTGGCCAACCAGGCAGCGGTGGCCATCGAGAACGCGCGCCTGTTCCAGGCCGAGGCCCGCCGCCGGCAAGAGGCCGAGACACTGCGCCTGGCGGCCCAGGCCCTGAGTGCTACCCTGGATTTGCGACAGGTGTTCGAACTGATCCTGGCCCAACTGCGACAAGTGGTGCCCTACGACAGCGCCTCGGTCCAGCTTCTCAAAGAAGACCGCCTGGAGATCATCGGTGGCCTCGGCTTCCCCAACCTCGACGAGTTGCTGGGCCTCTCTTTCCCCGTGGACGGTGATAACCCCAACCGCCAGGTGATGGCCACCCGCGCCCCCTTCATCGTGGACGACGCCTCGGCCCTTTACGAGGATTTCCGCCAGAAACCCCACGCCCAGGCCCGCATCCGCTCCTGGCTGGGGGTGCCGTTGCTTTTTGGCGACCGGCTGATCGGGATGATCGCCCTGGACAAGCGAGAGCCAGGCTTCTACACCGCAGACCACGCTCGCCTGGCACTGGCCTTCGCCGCCCAGGCAGCCATCGCTATCGAAAATGCACGACTACACGAAGAGTTGCAGGCCCGCATGAGGGAGATGCAGACCATCCTCGACCACGCGCCCCTGTCCATTGCCCTGTTGGACACCGAAATGAGATACGTGCTGGTCAACAAGTTCGCCGAGGAGAAAGAGGGCTACCGGCTGGATGAAATCCGGGGCCAGCGCGGTTACGAGGTCTGGGGACGGGCAAAGCCCTGTGAGGAGTGCCCTGCTTCGTTAGCTCTGGAGGATGGGGAGGTACATCGCTGGGAAGGAGAGGTCCGCCCCGGCTACATCGCCGAGGAGACGTGTGTACCCATCAAGGACGAACAGGGCCGTGTTCAGGGTATCCTGAACATCAGGCAGGACGTCACCGAGCGGCGGCGGTTACAGGCCCAATTGCTGCAATCGGGCAAGCTCTCAGCGGTGGGCCAGCTCATCTCCGGCGTGGCCCACGAGCTAAATAACCCGCTGACCTCGATCATGGGTTACGCGGAATTGGTACAGCGGGAGGCCAGCGTGGACGGGGCGATCAAAGCGGACCTGCGGAAAATCTACGAGCAGGCCGAGCGCAGCGCCCACATCGTGCGCAAGCTGCTTACCTTCGCCCGCCAGTATCCGCCGATGCGCGAGAAGACGGACATCAACCGTGCCATCGAGAAGACGATTGAGTTGCTGGCCTACCAGTTGGACGTGGACAACATCACCATCGTCCGCGACCTGGACCCCGCCCTGCCCCACACCCAGGCCGACGTCCACCAGTTGCAGCAAGTGTTCCTCAACATCATCAACAATGCTCACCAGGCAATGAAACAGGCCCACGGACGGGGCACGCTCACCGTGCGCACACGCCTGGTAGACGAGGGGCAGACGATCCGCATCACTTTCGCCGACGATGGTCCCGGCATCCCGCCGAGCATAATCACCCGCATCTTCGACCCCTTTTTCACCACCAAAGAGATCGGAGAAGGGACGGGGTTGGGGCTGGCCATCTGCTACGGCGTCGTAAGCGAGCACGGGGGGCGCATCTGGGCCAAGAGTGAGGCAGGACAGGGGGCGACTTTTTTCGTAGAGCTACCGGTAATGAAGGAAAGCGACCAAAAGACAAAATTGCAAGCCGGCGAAAAGAATCTGCTGGCCCGTCCTGCTATTCCTTCGCGCCGGATTCTGATCGTCGAGGATGAATTGACCATCGCTGGTCTATTGGCACGCATCCTCAAACTGGAGGGGCACACCACGGACCTGGCCACGGACGGCAACCAGGCTCTGGCGCGCCTCAGGCGAGCGGACTACGACGCGATCATCTGCGACCTGAAGATGCCCGGATTGAACGGCCAGGAGTTCTACCAGCGGCTGATGGAGATGGACTCGCCACTGGTACAACGGGTTATTTTCACCACCGGCGACGTGGTCAATCCCGAGACACGGGCCTTCCTTGAGCAAACGGATAGGCCCTGCATCAGCAAACCTTTCCTGCAAGAGGACGTACTGGCAGTCCTGAGAGAGGTCTTGGGGGAACGTGAGGCGTGAATACGTGAAACGTGGTGCGTGGAGCGTGGTGCGTGTCTACGGCATGGGTGGGTTGTCGAGCAAATCAATCAGGCCCACATCGTAGGATGCCTGTTCTTCTTTCAGCTTGTAGCCGCGCTCGGCGGGGATAATGGTGAGTAGCAAGCGAATGATTCTGGTTAAGAGCTTGATGCGGTGCATAGCGACAGCCTCTCATTGTAGTTCATTGAAAGTTCCTTTTACGCCATGAAACACGTAGACACGCAACACGCAATACGCAACACGCAACACATCAGCCCATCATTCCGGCGTGATAATCTTCTCGCCCTCCAGCTTGAGGGAGATCACCCGTGACACGCTGTCCTCACCCATCGAGACTCCGTAGATGGTATTCGCCGCCTGGACGGTGCCCCGGTTGTGGGTGATGACGATAAACTGGGTGTGCTGCGCCAGCTCCTCCAGGGCGGCACGAAAGCGGCCCACGTTGGCCTCGTCCAACATGGCGTCCACCTCGTCCAGGATGCAGAATGGGGTGGGGCTGACTTTGAGGATGGCGAAGATCAGGGCCACCGCCGTCAGCGAACGCTCACCGCCGGAGAGCAGGGCCAGACTCTGGACACGCTTGCCCGGTGGCCGGGCAACGATGTCCACCCCCGTCTCCATCAGATTGTCCGGGTCGGTGAGCACCAGCCGGGCCGTGCCCCCGCCAAAGAGTGAGGTAAAAGTGTTCTTGAACTCCGCAGCCACGGCGTTGAAAGTCTGCGAGAACTCGCGCTCCATGATCTCGTCGAGTTCGGCGATCACCTGGCGCAGGTGCGCCGCCGCCTGCTCCAGGTCCTGGGCCTGAGAGGTAAGGAAAGTGTGGCGTTCCAGGACTTCGGCGTACTCTGTGGGGGCGTTGGGGTTGACCGCACCGATGCGCCGCAGCCGGGCCCGCAGACGGCGGATTTCTTTTTCCAGGCCCTCGGGCAGAGCTTCGACTGCGGGCAGCGCCGAGACCAGAGGGTGCAAGGGCAAAGGGGGCTGTCCGCTGATCTCCTCCATGTCCAGTTCCACCAGCCCCAGGTCGTCCTCGATCTGACGGCGCAGGCTGGCCAGCTCATCCTCGCGGCGACCAACCTCCAGCCATGCCTGATTGTAGCGATTTTCGTAGTCGCGCAGCAGTCCCCGGCGACGAGCTTCTTCTTCCTCGGTAGCAGCCTGGGCACGTTCCAGGTCGGCCAGTTCGGCCTCGGCCGGCTCGATGCGGGCAGCCAGGGCCTGGATGCTGGCCAGGAGCGCATCGTTCTCAGTTCGCCACTGCCCGATCTGGCGGTCCAACTCCTCGCTCTCAGCAGCAAGTTGCGCAGCGCGTTTCCGCCTGGCCGTGATCTGCTCCTGGAGCTGGGTCAAGCTGGCCTGATGGCTGCGCAGAATGGTGCGTTGGCTGGATAGACGTTGCTCAAGAACGGCCACGTCTGCCCGCTGCTGGGCCAGTTGCGCAGCCCACTCGTCGGAGCGCAGTGCCTCCAGTTCGGCCTGCACTTCAACAACGCGGGCCTGCTCCGCCGCTTCCTCAGCCTCCAGCCTTTCCAGTTCATCGCGCAGGCGCTTCTCTTTGTCGTCCAGCGTCGCCAGTTCACTCGCGATCTGGGCAGCAATCCCCTCGCGCCAGGCTTTGTCCTGGGCTACCCGCTCCACCTGGCGCTCCAGCTCGCGGTGGGCCTCGTCCTGGGCGTTCAGTTCCGTGGTCAGGGCCTCGATCCGTGCCGTGAGCGCGGCCAACTCTTCCTGGCGCTGGCGCTCGTCCGTGACCGCCTGATCGAGCTGGGCCATTGCCTCTTTCTCTCGTTGGGCAATGGCCTCTAACTCGGCGGGCAGCTCGCGCCATTCCCGCTCACGGGCCAGGATGCCGCTGGTCTGCGTTCTGGCACTACCGCCGGTCACCGCGCCGCTGGCCCGCACAATCTCACCCTCCACTGTGACGATCTGGAAGCCACCTCGCAGCTCGTTCAGCACGCGACGGGCGGTGGGCAAGTCACGCACGACGGCAGTACGGGCCAGCAGCGTCTCGAAAGCAGGTCGCAGCCGCTCCGCGAAGCTCACCAGCTCGCTGGCCAGGCCAATGACGCCTGGCTCATCGGGCAGCGGGCGGGCACGCGGCGGGCGCACAGTATCCAGCGGCAAGAAGGTCGCCCGGCCGCCGTGGGTGCGCTTGAGCAGAGTGATAGCCGCCTCAGCGTCGGCCCAGGTCTCGACGATCACGTCCTGCAGGTGCGCGCCCAGGGCCACCTCGACGGCCCGTTCCAGTTCGGTGGGCACCTGCATCAGGCTGGCTGCCACACCGAGGACGCCCCGTAGTTGCTCCTTGTTCGCCGCTCGCAACACTGCCCGCACCCCGGCGTAGTACCCCTCGCCCTCCTGTCGCATACGGGCCAGCAGATCGTGGCGGGCCTGAAGGCGGCTCTGCTCCTGGCGAACTTCGGACAGGCGAGCACGGAGCTGAGCCTGTTCCTGCTGGCTGGCGGCGATGCGCGCCCGGCAATCCGCACGCTGGGCCTCCAGGTCATCGAGCCGGGCCTTGCTCGCCGCCAGGGAACGATCCGCTGCCGACAGTTTAGCTTCAAGCTCCTGGGCCTGGATAGCCAGGGTGTCCAAAGCTCGTTCGTGTTCCGCGCGCTCGCCTTGCAGCTCAGCACGGCGCTCGGCAAGCTGGACCAGGCGATTGCGGCGGTCGGCGGCCTGGGTAGCCAACGAGAAGGCACGGTCTTGGGCAGCGGTCAGAGCGGCCAGCGCCTCCTGTCGCCTGCATTCGTGGGCCTCTACCTGGGCCTGGGCCTCGTGGACCTGTGCTTTCTGTTCCTCAAGCTGGGCTTCCAGGTCACGCAGATCGGCTTCCACAGCAGCGATGCGCTCCTGCTGGGCAGTCACACTGGCCTTCAGGGGCGCTATCTCGGCCAGAATCTCCTCGCGGCGGGCCTGGAGCAATCGCCGCCGCTCTTCGCGCACGGCCAGCTCGCGCTGCAGCTTCTCGGCCTGAGCGTGCAGGGCACTGCTTTCCCGATGCCAATCGCTCAGTTGTCGGCGAAGCGTTCCCTGCCGGGCACGCAGGTCGGCGATGTGTTGCCCCAGTTCGGCCAGATCCCCGCGCCGCTCGTTGAGCAATGCTTCCTGCTGCCGCGCTCGATCTTTGGCCTCGCGCAGAGCGATCTGGCCGCGCGTCCACTGGTAGCCGTACCAAGTGCGCAGCACCGACTCCAGCCGGCGCTGGACGTCGGCTTGCTCCTGCGCCCGCTCGGCCTGGCGTTCCAGGCGGCGCAGGCGGGGAGCAATCTCGGCGATGATGTCGCTCACCCGCAGCAAATTCTGGCGAGTTTCCTCCAGCTTGACCAGAGCATCCTCGCGCTTGCGCTGGTAGATGCTAATGCCCGCCGCCTCCTCAAAAAGTGTCCGGCGCTCGCTGGGGCGCAGGGAGAGAGCAGCATCAATGAGTCCCTGGCCGATGACGGTGTACGAGCGGCGGCTGAGGCCACTGCGTCCCAGAAGTTCGGTGATGTCGCGCAGGCGGACGCGGCTGCCGTTGAGCAGATATTCGTTCTCGCCGGAGCGATAGGCACGGCGACCGATGGTCACCTCGGTAAATTCAATGGGCAACCAGCCATCGCTGTTGTCGAAAGTGAGCGAGACCTGAGCCATGCCCAGGCGGGCGCGCTGCTTACTGCCGGAGAAAATCATATCCTCGGTACGCTTGGCACGCAGGAGCCTGTAACTCTGCTCGCCCAGCACCCAACGCACGGCATCGGCGATATTCGATTTTCCGCTTCCGTTGGGGCCGACGATGGCGGTGATGCCCTCGTCGAAGATGAATTCGGTTTTCGTGGCAAAGGTTTTATACCCCTGCAGTTCCAGGTGTTTAAGGCGCATACCTTACTTTCACACCCCACTGAACGCTGAGAATCCGCCGTCCACCGGCACGACTACCCCGTGCACGAACGCCGCCCCCGGCGAGAGTAACCACAGCACTGTGCCGACCAGGTCCTCCGGCTCGCCGAAACGGCCCATCGGGGTGTGATCAATGATCGTCCGCCCACGAGGGGTAAGCTCACCAGTAGCCTCGTCGGTCAGCAGGAAACGGTTTT
>JAGGZG010000224.1 GCA_021162125.1 Anaerolineae bacterium | reverse complement strand
CGGTTGGCACTGTACGGGCTGGGCGGCGTGCTGGGCCTGCTCGTTGTCCTGGCTGTGGCTAAGCTGTGGGTCTTCGTCCTCTTGATCCCCCTGATTGTGCTGGCCGTGCTTTTGCTGTGGCGCGACGACGCCACGCCTGCCGAGCTTTTCACCTACGCGCTGATCTTCACCGCCCTGCTCGTCCTGCTGGGCATCGAGGTCATCTATCTGAAGGATTTCCTGGGCGGCGGCGAGCATCGCCGCATGAACACCGTCTTTAAGTTCGGCATCCAGGCCTGGGTGTTGCTGGGACTGGCCACCGGCGCGGCGTTGCCGGGACTGTGGGCGGCGGTGGAGCGTTGGCGGTCGCGGGGGACACGCTGGGCGTGGACCGTGGCCCTAGCTTTGCTCCTGTTCGCCGCATGTATCTATCCCGTGGTGGGCACGCCTGCGCGGGTGAACGATCGCTTCCCCGGTGCGCGCCCGCCGCTGGGTACCCTGGACGGGATGGCTTTCATGACGGTGGGCGAGTACGCCTGGCCCGACGAGAACAACCGCATCGCGCTGAAGTACGATTACGAGGCCATTCGCTGGCTGATGGATAACGTAAGTGTAAAAGAAGGCACGCCGGTGCTGGCCGAGGCGGCCATCGGTTACTATCGGGAGTTCGGCGTGCGCGTGGCCTCGTACACCGGGCTGCCCACGCTGCTGGGCATGCACCAGGCGGAGCAACGCTACGCCTGGCAGGTGGGCGAGCGTGACGCGGCGGCCCGCGAATTCTTCAACACCACGGATCTGGAACGGACGCGCCAGCTCATCCGCGACCTGCACATCCGCTACGTTTACGTGGGCCAACTGGAACGTGCGCTCTACGATCAGGCCGGCCTGCAGAAATTCGATGAGATGGTACAGACTGGCGAAATGCGGGTGGTCTACCGAAACGAGCGGACGATAATCTACGAGGTGTTGAAGTTCTGAAACGCAGCTTTCCCAGATTGATGCGCCGCTACAAGGGATACTGGCTGGATCGCAAGTCAGTGCCGACGATTATCCCTCTTAGAGCGTGTCTGGAGATGAAGGTATCAACCACCAAGACACAAAGGCACAAAGTAACATTTAAGAGCAAGTAACCCCTCTATTTCTTGGTGTCTTGGTGCCTTTGTGGTGAATTTTCGGACACCCTCTTAACCGAGGAAGAGCAAGGTTTTTAAGCTGAGAATTATGGGCGTAATATTTTGGCCCGTTGTGCATCTTTAGTAGTAGGCAACATGGTGGATGGAGAGACCGATTGCCGATGACGATTTCGCCCGGCTGTACGAGGAATACCTGCCCCGCATTCTGAACTACATGCGTCTGCGGGTGGATGGCGAGGCCCTGGCCGAGGACCTGACGGCGCTCACCTTCGAGCGGGCGCTGACCGCGCGGGGCAGCCTGCGCTCCCAGGCCGCTTTCGGGGGCTGGTTGTTTCGCATTGCCCACAACACTGTGGCCGAGTACTACCGGGGCCGGCGGCAGGTGGTCTCCCTGGACAGGCTGGCCGCCGTGTCGGCCGATGAAGTGCCGGCCGAACAGTACGTGGAGCGGGCCGAGGAGCTGGCGACGTTACAGAGGGCACTGCGCACGTTGCCGGAGCGTGACCGGGAAGTCATCGCTCTCAAATTCGTCGGCGGGCTGGGCAACCGGGAGATTGGGCGGGTGATGGGTCTGCGGGCGGGGCACGTGGCTGTGCTCCTCTACCGGGCGCTGCGCAAGGTGCGGGTGGAACTGGAGAAGGGAAGCGGAGATGGGCAGGGCTGAACAGGTGGCGGCGGAACGGCTCTCGGCGGAGGTTGACCGCCTGCTGAGGGGTGAGAGGACAGCCGGCGTCGAGGGGGATTTGTGGCCCACCGTCGAGCGGCTGGCGGCGATCAACCGGCTCTTTGAACCGCCGGATGCCGCGCTCCGGCAGCGGGTGTGGACGCGAATACTACGGGCCAAATCTGTCTCGCGGAGATGGCGCTGGCGAGCGTGGCCGCGCGCGCTGGCCGCCGTCGCGTTGACCCTGGTGCTGGCCGTCGCTGTGATCGGGGCGTCGCCGGTCGGGCGGCGGGCCTTCGCCGAGGTGATGGGTGTCTTCCGTCTGGGGCGGGTCGAAGTGCGGGTCACGCCCCGGGCCACGATGCAACCCACCATCGAGCATCAAGTCACGCGCCAGGAGAGTCTGCCCGACCTGGCGGCGGCTGAGGCGTTGGTCGGTTACGAGCTGCTGACCCCGATGGCGCTGCCGGAGGGTTACGTGCTGCGTGCGGTCAATGCGGTGTATTACGACGAATTGCCCGCCTGGATTCCGCAGCCCTTTTACGTGGAACTGGACTACGGGCCGCCCGCTGAGGACACGCATCCCTACTACCTTCGTCTGCGGGAGTATCGCATCTCCTTCGGTGGGCCGGGCAAGGGTATCTCCGCCCTGCGTTTCGCCAGCGGGGAGGTGAGCATGGCCCAGGAGGTGGACCTGGACGGCCAACGCGCGGTGGTGCTCCACCTGCCGGGTGCGGCTTTTCCACCGGCGGAGGCGCTGTTAGAGGTGGTGTGGGAGCAGGACAGCGTGGTGGTGGAGTTGATGAGCCGGGAACTTTCGGCCGAGGAGCTCATCGCCGTCGCCCGCTCGGTGGAATAAGCTCAGCGCAATTTGGTTCGGTGAGAACAGGGCCGGGTTGGATGTGTGCTTTTGATCCTCCAAGACGTGTTACGTGTTGCGTGACGGGACGGAACACGCAGCACGCACCACGCCTCACGAATCACGTTTAAGTGGAGGTAAGGGTGTTCTACGTCGTTATCTGGTGGCTGATCGTAGGCGTACTGGGCTGGCTGGTCTGGCCGCTGGCCTTTTGCCTGTTCCGCAATCTGCCCGACCGGGGATACGCTTTCGTTAAATCGCTGGGGCTGCTGCTGGTCAGCTACGTGTTCTGGCTGCTGTCGAACGGCGATTTCCTGGGCAATACCTGGGGCGGGATCGTTTTCGCCGCGCTGGTCGTCGCCGCCCTCTCGGGTGCGTACTATCGTTGGCGCCGGTGCGCGTTAGACACGACGGGCGATGATGAGAATGGGCTGTGGGACTGGCTGCGGGCCAACTGGCGGCTGGTGCTGGCGGTCGAGTTGGTGTTCGCTGTGGCCTTCGGCGGGTGGACGCTGTACCGGGCATACACGCCGGACATCGCCGCTACCGAGAAGCCGATGGAATTCGCTTTCCTGAACGCCATCCTGCGCAGTGATCGCTTCCCGCCTTACGATCCCTGGATGTCCGGCTACGCCATCAGCTATTACCACTTCGGGTATATCATGGTCGCCATGCTGACCCGGCTCTCCGGCGTGCCGCCTAGTTACGCTTTCAATTTGGGGATCGCTCTCCTGTTTGCCCTGACGGTCACCGGCGCTTACGGCGTAGTCTACAATCTGGTGGCTGCTGCCGGCCGGGGACGGGGCAGGAAAGGACGGGCCATCGGATATGGGGTGCTGGGCGGGGTGTTCGTCGCCCTGGTCGGCAACCTGGAGGGCGTCTTCGAGGTGCTCTACTCCAGGGGGCTGGGCTCAGCGACCTTCTGGAAGTGGCTTGACGTCAAAGAGTTGGTGGCCAGGGGACAGGTCACTGGCCGCTGGTTCGACATGGGTGGCGGCTGGTGGTGGTGGCGGGCCTCGCGCGTGATCCACGACAAGACCCTGCTGGGCATCAGCCAGGAAGTGATTGACGAGTTCCCCTTTTTCAGCTTCATCCTGGGGGACATGCACCCCCACGTCCTGGCCCTGCCCTTCGTGCTCCTGTGTCTGGCTCTGGCGTTTAACCTGTTACGTAGCCGGCGTGCTCTGGATTGGGTGGATTACGTCCTGTACGCGATCTGCCTGGGCGGGCTGGGATTTCTCAACACCTGGGATTTTCCCATCTACCTGTTCGTGGTTCTGGTGGCCTACGCGGTGAACCGCTACCGGCATCAGGGGCGGCTCTCCCAGGACTGGGTGCGCGAGGTGATTACCTGCGCGATTGTCCTCTTCGGGCTGGGCCTGCTGCTGTACGCACCTTTCTGGGTGACGTTCCGCTCGCAGGCGGGCGGCCTGCTGCCCAACCTGTTCAACGTCACGCGCCTGCACCAGTACCTGCTCATGTTCGGGACGTTCATTTTCGTGGTTCTGGCTTTCCTCGTCGCGCTGGCGAGTGATTTGTGGCGAGCTGGCCGGCTGGATGGCAACGCGCTTCTGCGGCAGGGCCTGCCCCTGTGGGCAGTGGTGGCGACGAGTTTTCCATTTTTGCTGGTCATCTCCATCGCGCCGCTGGTGCTCACGGCCAGGGGGCGACAGTACGTGCAGGGGGTGCTCAACAGCGAGCCGGTGCGCACGGTTCTCGGCGCACAAACCTTGAGCAGCCTGCTGGCTAAGTCGGTTTCCCTCCGCCTGGCCGATCCCTGGCTGTTCCTGATGCTCTCGGCCACAATTGCCCTAGTGATTTTCCTCGCCCTGCGCATCCTGAGCCCGGGGGAGTCCGATGACCGGCGACCGTCGTCCAGCAACTTATTCGCCCTGATCATGATCGGCACCGGATTACTGCTGACCTTCGTGGTGGAGTTCGTGTATCTGCGCGATACCTTTGGCACGCGGATGAACACCATTTTCAAGTTCTATTACCAGGCATGGGTGTTGTTGGGGCTGGCCAGTGCCTACGGCGTGTGGTACGTGCTGGAGAACTGGGGCGAACGCCGTCCAGGAGGGGAGCGGTACGTCTTTGGGGTGGGATGTGTACTGCTGCTGGCGGCCAGCCTGGTCTACACCATGACGGCGGGCTACAGCAGAGCCGGTGGCTTCAAGGGTCAGCCCACGCTGGACGGCCTGGCCTACGTGCGCCGCCACGAGCCCGATGAGTACGCGGCCATCCAATGGTTGAACGCTCACGGCGCGGGAAATCCGGTGATCGTGGAGGCTGTGGGTGGCTCCTTCACCACTTTCGCTCGCATCTCCAGCCGCACCGGCCTGCCGACCGTCCTGGGCTGGAGCGGGCACGAGCTCCAGTGGCGGGGTAGCGGTGAGGAGGCGGCGCGCCGCGAGAGGGACGTGGACGAAATATACAGCGGCCAGGACTTGCAGCGCACTTTGGAGTTGCTGGAGAAATACGACGTGACCTACGTCTACGTTGGCCCGCTGGAACGGGGAAAGTACAGCGCGGCGTCTCTGGAGAAATTCGACACGTTGCTGGACGTCGTTTTTCAGCAGGGCGCGGTGACGATTTATCAGGTTCTCACTCCCTGACCCTCTCCTCTCGCCTGCTGCTCCCTCCCCCGCATCGGGTTCAAGGGCGGACAGGTAGCCAACTTCCCCCCTGCGCGCGAAGCGCGCGGGGGGGACTGAGGGGGGGGAGAGAAAGTCGCCCCCCTCTAGCTCCCCCCGTGGAACGGGGGGAGGACAGGCTTCCCCCTGCGAGCGTTCAAGGGTGGACAGGTAGCCAAAATCTGAAGAGCAGGCCTTGAAATTCTCGAGGCTCACTTATAGCCTGTCCGCCCCCGAACCGCGTCGGGGTGGGGGTCGGGAGTCTACCATCTATGCAAAATTTCCATCCGTGAGGAACTTGCCGATGACTACGATCGAAGCTAAAAGAGCACCGATTATCTCTACAACCACGAGCCGGGCGGACCGGCGGTTCTCGTGGCTTACCGTGGAAGTGGCCCTGTGGATGGCGATCGTCATCGTCGCCGTCGGACTGCGGGCCTACAACCTGGGTTGGCGTCTGATGCAGGACAGCGAGGCAGTACAGGCGTTGTCTGCCTGGCACTTCCTGCAAGGGGAGGGCGCGGCTGCGACGGTGAACAGCCCTTTCCTGTTCACCCTCAACTTCTTCGCTTTCGCCCTGTTCGGTGGGAGCGAGGTTGCCGCCCGCCTGGGACCGGTCCTCTGCGGGCTGGCCCTGGTGATCCTGCCCGTGGGCCTGCGGCGGCAGCTTGGCCGGACGGGAGCGTTGGTCGCCGGGGCGTTGCTGGCCCTTTCCCCAACGGCGCTTTTCTTCTCCCGTTTCGTGGATGGCGGGATCGCCGTGGCCGCTGGCGCGCTGGCCGTGGCCGGGGGCCTGTTCAATTACCTGGAGGAGCGACGGCCCGGTCACCTGTATCTGGCGGCGGCCGGTCTGTCTGTGGCCTTGACCGCCGGGCCGGGAGGATACACCGTCCTGCTGGTGACGGGCAGCTTCGTCCTCTTGGCTGCGTTCTGGGGCACCTCCCTCTGGCGGGAACGGATACGGGCTGCGTGGCAGGCTCTGCGCCAGGATGGGGCAGTGACCGGCACTGCTGTCGTGATTCTCGCTGGAGGATTCGTGCTGCTATCCACCACTTTTCTCTTGCATTTTCCCGGCCTGGGACAGGCGGCGGACCTGCTGCCCGCCTGGCTGCGGGCCTTTGTGACGGCGGATGGCACACCCTGGTATTTCCACCTCCAGCTCCTTTCCCTCTACGAACCGCTGGCGCTGGTGCTTGGACTAGGCGGAGTGGGCTATTTCCTGGTCGCCCGCCGGTCGGACATGTTTCTCGCTTTCCTGACCTGGTGGATAGCCCTTGCTCTGGTGATCTACCTGCTGGCCGGTGGACGCACGGCTAGCGACGTGCTGTTGCTCGTCTTGCCGCTGACTCTGCTGGCTGCGGCGGCCATTGGCCGTCTGCTGGATAGTTCCCGCCAGGAGTTTGCCTGGGATCGTGAGGGACTGTTCCTGGCCGTCGCCGGCGGGGTGGCCGTGTACTCACATCTGGAATGGGCGGCCTATGCCATCACCCAGAAGTACGATTTCTTCGTGCTCGGCCTGCTGGCCCTGGCCCTCATGGTGGTGCTGACCGTGCTTTACTTTTTCTGGTTCGGCCCGGCACAGACCCTGCGCGCCGGGGGTTTGGCCCTGGCGATGATCCTGGCTGTGACGGTGGTGGCCGCCGGGCTGCACGTGACCTTCCCGCGCAGCGAGGACCCTCGTGAGCCCCTGGTGGGCACACCCAGCACCACCGGCCTGCGCGATCTGTTTAAAACGATGGAGCGGGCCTCGCTGTTCGAGACCGGAGACCCGCGTGGAGTGGAGGTCACGGTAGATCGGGCGGTAGGGCCGGTGCTGTTGTGGTATCTGCGCGACTGGCCTGCCGTCCACGTGGTAGACCGCCTCGACCCATCGGTGGTCAGCCCGGTCGTCCTCTCTCCGGCAGAGGATGCGCCGGTGGTCGGCGAGCAATACGCGGGCCAGGACTTCATCGTGCAGGAGACCTGGCGGCTGGGGAACGTGTCCGCCGTCGAGGAGCTGCGCTGGATTATGTTCCGTTATGCCGCCAGCCGGCCCGAGGCGCGGCGTGTGGTGCTGTGGGTCATCGCCAGACCGGAGGAAACCGAGGCCAGCTCCGGCGACATGGAGTGAGCCGAGTCCCCGTATTAGTGGAGGCAGCATTCGCTGATTTGCAGACTTGCAGACTTGCCGATTCGCAGACTTGCCGATTTGTAGGAGTGAACGTCCGATGACGAAATCAACCAAAGAAAACGTGCTCGATATCCCGTTGTCTTCTCTGTTTAGCCTGAACTGGGAGACCGTTGCCTACGCGGTCATCGCCCTCCTGGCCATCATCACCCGTTTCTGGGACCTGGGGGCGCGAACGATCAGCCACGACGAGAGCTTGCACGCCCTGTACTCGTACAAGCTCTACGCTGGCGAGGGCTACGTCCACAATCCGATGATGCACGGACCGTTCCTGTTCCACGCCAACGCGCTGATCTACTTCCTGTTCGGGGTGAACGACTACACGGCGCGCATTATGCCCGCCATCTTCGGCGTGGCGCTGGTGCTGCTGCCCATTTTCCTGCGCAAGGAACTGGGACGGTTGGGGGCGCTGGTGGCCTCGGCGTTGTTCCTCGTCTCCCCGTCCATTCTGTACTACTCGCGCTACATCCGCAACGACATCTACATGGTCGTGTGGGCCATGCTGATGGTCATTGCCGTGTTTCGCTTCATGGACGAGCGGCGCAATCGCTGGCTGTACGTCGGCACGGTGGCCACCGTGCTTTCGCTGTGCACTAAAGAGACGTCCTACATCTTCGGTTTCATCTTGGTCACTTTCCTGGCCCTGGTCGCCCTGCGGGAGATAATCGGTGAGCGAAGGTCTACTTTGCTGTATATGGTTTTGACAGCGCTCACCTTGTTGTTGATGGGGTTGGCCTGGGTGCTGGGCCGTGCTCCCGTCCCGGCAGAGGCGGCCGCGGCCGGCAAGACTTTCGCCCAAAGAGTGGCCCCGCTCCTGGTGCTGGCGGCGGGAGTTTCCCTGGCGGCACTGGTCTCTGTACCCCTCATCTCCGGACGGGGAAAGCCGTTTCTATCCACGCTGCGCACCTTGCGGACGTGGCCGCTGGTGGCTTGTGTGAT
>JAGGZG010000050.1 GCA_021162125.1 Anaerolineae bacterium | reverse complement strand
GTACGTGTTGGAACAGACCCTATTTTTACTCCTGGGTGGGATGCCCAGCCTGGTGGGGATCGGCCTGCGGGCGCTGGCGTACAAACTCATCCTGCACAGCCAGGGCTTGCCGGCCATCGAGTCACACGTGCGGCTGTGCTTGCCGGCCAATATCACCCTGGGGCGCAACGTTTACCTGGATTACGGAGTGTACCTCCACGCCTGTCCGCAGGGCATCTTCATCGGCGACGACACTTTCGTGATGCACGGTTCGGAATTACACGTGTACAACTTTCGCGGGCTGCCCCAATCGGGCATCTGGGTAGGTCGCAATTGCTTCCTCGGCGAGTTCACCCTGATCCGCGGGCAGGGTGGGGTGCGCATCGGCGACCACGTGCTGCTGGCCCCCCGCGTGCAACTCCTGGCAGTGGATCACCTGTACGACGACGTCACCCGGCCGGTAATTCAACAGGGTATCCGTGGCCGGGGGATCACTATCGAGGATGGGGCGTGGATCGGCGGCGGGGCCATTGTGCTGGACGGGGTGCGCGTGGGCCGGAACAGTGTGGTGGGTGCGGGTTCGGTCGTCACCCGCGATGTGCCGCCTTACACCGTGGCCGTCGGTTCTCCGGCGCGGGTGATCAAACGGCTGGGAGGAGCCGGTGGGCAGGACGACGAGTGAGTCAGACCTGACGGATGCCCTGGCAGCGGCAGTCCGTGGTCGCTTGCTGCTTCGCCGCTACGACCGCTGGGTGTACCGTCGTCTGCGGCCATTCATCGGCCAGCGGGTGCTGGAGGTGGGCTGCGGGCTGGGCAACTTCACTCCTTTCCTGCTGGACCGGGAATTGGTGGTGGCTACCGACCTCTCGGCCGAATACTGTGCAGCCGTGGCCGCCCGCTTCCCCGATGCGCCCAACCTCGTCGTCCTGCCCCACGACATCACTGCCGACCCAGCGCCTTTGATCGAATACGGCTTCGATACCGTGATCTGTCTCAACGTTCTGGAGCACATCGCCGACGACCTGGCAGCCCTGCAGAACATCCATCGAGTGCTGGTTCCGGGCGGTGTGTTGGTTCTTCTGGTGCCGGCCGTCCCGGCCCTGTACGGCACGCTGGACGCAGCCATCGGTCATTGGCGTCGCTACCGGCGTGACGAGCTAATCCGCAAGGCTAAAGACGCAGGCTTCACTCCCGAGACGTGCTTCTACCTCAACCTGTTGGCCGTCCTGGGCTGGTGGGTGAGCGGCAAGCTCCTGCGCCTGCGTATTGCCCCTGCATCCCAACTCCGAATCTTTGATCTCCTGGTTCCCCTCTGCGCTATCTTGGAGGCGTTACGTCCCCCGCCCATTGGTCTCTCCCTGGTGCTAATCGCCCGCAAAGGGTTCTAACCGATTTCTAGGGTTTCTCTTACATCGTTTTAACTTTGCCGTGCTACAATAGAGCGTGATGGGTGGGCAAAGCGCGTGGCCAACCTGCCGTGGGGGAATAACTCACGTGCAGGCGTGCAACGCAGATCACAGCAGATGACACGATGGACACTGAAGGGAGTAACCACGCGATGTCAGAAAAAGTGGCAATTCTGGGCGGAGGGCTGGCCGGATTGAGCGCGGCCTGGAAGCTGGCGCAGGCCGGGTTCGAGGTGGACGTGTTGGAGGCCCTCCCGGAACTAGGCGGATTAGCAGCCAGCTTTGATCGTGGCGGATTTATCTTCGACTACGGGCCGCATCGTTTTCACACCAAGAACGACGATCTGTTGGCCGAAGTGCGCGGATTGATGGGGAACGAGTTGCAGGGGCGGAACCGGAAAACCACGGTGTATTTCATGAACCGCTACTTCGACTATCCCCTGACCGGCTCCAACCTGCTGCGCAACCTGCCCCTCTCCGTCGCGATCCCCTGTTTCTTCGATTTCCTGTTCACCTGGATACGAGGGCAGATCGCGCCGAAGATTGACGATTCCTTTGAGAGTTGGGTGGTCAACCGCTTCGGTCGCCGGCTATACGACATCTACTTCGGCCCTTACACGGCCAAGGTGTGGGGCAATGACCCCACGCAGCTCTCGTCGAGTTGGGCGGCGCAGCGTGTGGCGGTGGTGGACCTGTGGGACCTGATCAAGCACACCCTGGGCATCAACACCCGCCCCCCCGATGAGTTTGAGCACTCGCCCTACCTGATTGATTTCCACTATCCCCGTCACGGAATCGGTACCCTTCCTCAACGCCTGGCCGACGAGATTCGGGCCCACGGCGGGCGCATCCACCTCAACAGCCGGGCGGTGGCCGTAGAGCACGCCGATGGACGGGCGCGGTCGGTGCTATACCTCCACGAGGGCGAACTCCAGAGTTTAGATGCGGACTACGTGATTTCCAGCATTCCCGTCAACAATCTGGTGTATAGTATGCAACCCGCCGCCCCACCGACGATCCTGCGCGCTGCGGATAACCTCAAATACCGGGCGATGGTTTTCCTCTACATCATGTTGGACAAGCCGCGAGTGACCGACGACCACTGGATTTACTTCCCGGCGAAGGAGGAGGTGTTCAACCGCATCTCCGAGATACGCAATTTCAGCGAGGACACTGTGCCGGAAGGACAGACCTCGCTGTGTGTGGAGATTACCTGCGACGAGGGAGACCACCTGTGGAATGCTTCCAATGGCGAACTCTTTGAGCGTTCCGTGGAGGGCCTGGAACGGGCCGGGCTCATTCGCCGCGAGGAAGTCCTGGGCTACTTCGCCCGGCGGATGACCCACGCTTACCCGACGTATGACCTTGACTTTGAGGAGAATCTGAACCGGCTCACTGGCTACCTGCACAACTTTGAGAATCTGCTGACCATTGGTCGCCAGGGACTGTTCCGCTACTTCAACATGGACCACGCTATGGAGACCGGCCTGGAGGCCGCGGAAAAGATAATGTCCGGCGAACTGCGGGAGAAGGTCATCCGCGTAGGTGAGGAACAGGTCTGGTTTGGATAGTTTTTCCTCCGTGACCCCCACCCCGGCCCTCCCCCGGAACGGGGGGAGTTTGAGGAAGGGGGGCTACGAAATTATGAGGAGACGCATGGAATCGAAAGACACAAAGTTGGACGTGCTGCTCGTGAATCCGCCATCCCCCGATGGGGAGGTGTTTATCCGCGACATCTGCCGCGTGGGGCGGCGCTCCCGCGAAAAGATGGTCTGGCCACAGACGGCCCTGGCACAACTGGCGGCCATGCTCGATGACCGCTACAGCGTGGACGTGCTGGACTGCGTGGCTCTGGAGATGAACTGGGCGGATTTTCGGTCTTACCTGGAGGAACGTCGCCCCCGTTACATGGTCACCCACGCCACCGCGCCCACACTCACCAACGACATGTATGGTACCTTCCTGGCCCGCTCGTTGGGCGTGCGAACCATTGCCATCGGCACCCACGTCACCCCGTTGACCAGGGAGACGATGGAGGCGTTCCCCACGCTGGACTACGTCATCCGTGGTGAGCCGGAACTCACCCTGCGCGAGCTGGTGGATACCTGTGAGGCCGGCGGCGACTTAGCCACGGTGCAGGGCCTGGCCTTCCGCCAAAATGGCGAAATCGTGATCAACGAAGATCGGCCTCTCATCCCCGATTTAGACTCCCTACCCTTGCCGCGTCACGACCTGCTGCCCCTGGACAAATACCGCATCCCGATGATCAAGGGGCCGTATGCCTTCGTTCTGGTCAATCGCGGCTGTCCGGCGCGTTGTCGCTTCTGCATCCAGAAGGTGATGTGGAAACACACCGTCCGTACCCGCTCAGTGGATCATATAATCGCCGAGATTAAGCTACTGGGCAGCCTGGGCGTGCACAACATTCACTTCGAGGCGGACCTGTTCACCTATGACCGCGATTTGGTCATCGCCCTGGCGAAGCGCATCCTGGACGAGGGGCTCAAAATCCGCTGGACGTGCAACTCCCGCGTGGATATGGTGGACCCCGAATTGCTGGGTTGGATGAAGAAATCTGGCTGCTGGATGATCTCCTGGGGCATTGAGTCGGGGTCGCAGGCCGTGCTCCGCCGCGCGCGCAAGGGGATTACCATCGAGAAAATCGAGCGCGCCCTGCACTGGAGCAAGGAAGCGGGCATCGGCAATTGGGGATATTTCATCATCGGCCTGCCCGGCGAGACCGAGGAAACCATCGAGGAGACCATCCGCCTGGCCAAGCGCCTGCCCCTGGACATTGCCCTGTTCCACATCGCCGTGCCCTACCCGGGCACCGACTTCTACGATGAGGCGGTGGCCAACGGCTGGCTGCGGATGAGGCGCTGGGAGGATTTCGACATGGATGAGCACACCGTGTTGGAGTATCCTCACCTCTCGGCGGAGCAGTTGGAGAAAGCGGCGCGGCGGGCTATGCGTGAGTGGGCCATGCGACCGGGTCCCATACTAACTTATCTAAAGGGCCTGAACAGCCTGCGCACGCTGAAATCGTTTTTCAGCATCGGCTGGCAGCAGTTGCGGTGGATGCAGGGGTGAGATTCGCCCTCAAATATCCCAAATTTATCCCAAAGTACGATTTGGGATAAATTGTTCTATAGCGCGATATGGAAATCTACCTCTGAGTTTCGCCGGTATCTTCTCAGCATCTTGGGGGTAGGAGCAGCCTGATGCCTGTCATGCTCGCGACGGATTACCAAATCCGTCGCCCGGCGGCTGGATCGCCGGATCAAGCCGGACAAAGGAGTGATTTTCGCCCCTGCTTTTTGAGAGCGTGTCCGAAAATTCACCACAAAGGCATCAGGTAGTCTCCCCTTTGTGCGTTGGTGCTCCTCGTCCGCCCCGCCGGGCGCTAAACCGCCCGGCTACGAGGTGGGAAGCCCCCTCCGGGGGCTCCAGAGGCCCGGAGGGCATTACATCTCGTAGCCCGAACGTTCACGTTCAGGCGGGACTTGGTGGTTGATACCTTCACCTCGTTTTTTTCAGACATGCTCTGAGAAAATACGTTCCTCAGGTACTCTCTTCGCTGTTGTGTTCTTCCAGATACCGCGACAGAAATTGTCCTGGCGTGACTATAATCGGGCCGAGATTAGCCTGTAGCAGAGCCTCGGTCATGAAGTGCTTTGTGTCCAGGGTCAGGAGATAGTCCGCCTTGCTACGGACGGCAGCGGCCAGGACGTGGGCATCTTTGGCTGCAATCAAGTGGGTATAGAGAGCGATCTCCTGTTGAGTGACAGGTGGTTCCATGATGAAATCGATGTCGCTGAGCAACCGATAGAAGCGCAGGAGATCGGCCTGGCCCAGTTTGACCCGAATGTTGCGTTCGGCTTCCTGAAGTACAAGCTGCGTCACAAGCGCGCTGGCCCAGCCACGACGACAAAGCTCCAGCGCGTAAGCGGACCCTCCTGTGGGTGAATGGGCCGCTGCAACAAGGACGCAGGCATCTATGAAGAGCTGCGGTGGATTGAAGAGGGGCATCTGGGCTCACTCCCGGCCTAGTAGACGTTTGATCTTGGCGACTGTATCGGCGTCCAGTTGGTCAGCAGCAAAGAACGCCTCAATCTCGTCCTGGGTGTACTCACGGCCCGCTGGCCCACCTTCTTCCACTACCCGCACCGGCGTGAGAACAAGCTGGCGACCCTCCAGAGTGACTTTCAGATAGGTATCTGCGTCCAGGCCCAATGCCCGCCGGAACCGCGCTGGGATCGTGATTTGTCCTTTGGCCTGGGGCTTGACCAGTTCACTCACTGTGTCCTTGCTCATGTCTGACTCCCTGCTATTTCCACATTTCCACTTTTCCGACTTGCCAACTTTCTGCCAGTATAGGATACATCATTTGAGGTGAATTGTCAAACTCTATCCTACAGGCCTGTCCGCGTGGAGGGTGGGCACCAGACTGCCCATCCTTCCGCAGGTTTGGAACCTGCGGAAGAAGAGGAGTATCAAAAACCCCCCAGGGAAATCCCTGGGGGGTTTTTGATGCCGAAGGTGGGATTTGAACCCACATGGGCGTATGCCCACTGCGCCCTGAACGCAGCGCGTCTGCCTGTTCCGCCACTTCGGCCAATTTTTGCCAACGGTCTCTAATTTACCATCATTTGCCGGATTTGTCAAATTCGTCGTGCTCGGCCTCGCTGACGATCACCCGCCGGGTGCGGACGTACCAGTCGGCGATGTTGCGAAAGCGGTCGCTGGGATCAAGTAGCGGGCCGATCTGCACCCGGCGCACGGCCCGGTCTACCCCGTAGGTGTACACCGGGTGGTAGAGGATCAATGAAGGTACTTCGGTGGCAAATATCTCCTGGAACTGCCGGTACAGGGCAATGCGTTGTGCCTGATCGGTGGTCTGGCGCGCTGCCTCCAGGGCCTCGCTGGCGTCGCGATTGATGAAGCCGGCGTAGTTTTGGCCATCCTTCACCTGCGTCTCGTGCCAGAAGGGATAGGGGTCGGGATCGGGCGTGAGCTCCAGGTCCACCAACACGGCGTCGAACTGGCGAGAGTGCAGGTGTTCGCTGGCCAACTCCGCAAAGCTCACCACGCGGGGGATAGCCTCCACCCCGATCTCCGCCCACTGCCGGGCGATCTCCTCCACCAGTTTCACGTGCACGGGGTCATCGTTGGTCAGGAGGACGAAGCTGAGCGGTACATCGTTCTTTTCGCGGATCAGCGGGGCGGCTCCGGGCTGGCTTGTTCCCGCGTCCTCGCCCGCTCCGCGCTCTCGCAGGTGCTCCTCCTCCGCCTGGAGTTGTTCGGTCACAGTGGGCTCGTGCCAGCCAGCCTCGTCCAACAGGGTGCGCGCGCGCATCGGGTCATAAGGATACCGGTAAATGTCCTGGTCGTATGCCCAGCTCTCGGTCATGATCGGACTGTGGGCGACGATGCCCTGTCCACCCAGGACGTCGTCAATCAGCCGCTGGCGATCCAGGCCGTAGAGCAGTGCCTGGCGTACTTCCCGATCTTGGAAGAATGGGTCATCAGGATTGTTCAGGTTGAGGAAGATAATGGAATAGCCCCACAATTGCGCGGAGTACAGGTTCAGATTGGGATAGGTGCGCACTCGAGGGATATACTGTGGCAGCACCCGGCTGATCCCTTGAATCTCGTCCCGCTCGTAGGCACTGAGCAGGCTGGCGTGGTCGGGATAGAAGCGGAACTGCACGTGGCGCAACATTGGGTGGGGACCGTAATAGTCAGGGTTGGCCTCCAGAGTCACCTGCGCCGTGGTGACCTCGACGGCACGGAATGGGCCGGTGCCGACAGGGCGGACGTTGAACTGGGCGCGGGGCAACTCGCGGGCGGAGACTTTTTCCAGCAGGTGGGCGGGCAGAATGCCGACGGTAGTGTAGTCCATGAAAGGCGCGTAAGGTTCGCGTAGGGTGAACTGCACCGTGTAGTCATCGAGTTTCTGAACGGCCACGCTGCGCCACAGCTCTGCCAGGTAGGGCACACCCTCATAATCAGGGTCCTGCATGGCCCGGATGGTGAACACTACGTCGTCGGCGGTGAAGATGCGTCCGTCATGCCAGCGGACTCCCCGTCGCAGGTGAAAGGTGTAGGTCAACCCATCGTCGGAAATCTCCCAACCCAGAGCCAGGTCGGGGACGATCTCGCCTTTCTCGTTGACGTCTGTCAGGCCGCTGAAAATGAGGGCGCACAGGTCGCGGTCAACGTCGTTGTACTGGCACAGGATGGGGTTGAGATATTGCGGCCGGCCGGCCAGGCCCTCGATGTACGTACCGCCGGCCGCCGGTACGAGCACGGTAGTGCGAGTCAGTGCCAGGTAGCTCAGCGAGGTAGCTACCAGCACTGCTCCCAGCAAAGCCAGCAGTAATTGCCAACGTATGTGTTTAATCACTCCTCACAACACCTTACTCACATGGCAGCCCGATGAGAGTCACCGTCATGACACTCCAGTCACCCTCCGGTGCAGTAAGCGTAACCCGTGCGCCATCGCCGAAGTCGTGGATAAGGGGGGTGCCGACGAACATCTTACACTCGTTGTCAAATTGTACTATTATACCGAATCCCTTGCTTTGCTGGGCCGCATTGAACTGCCCCTGGCTAGAATCGGTGCTCTTCTTGGTATTACATGAAGCCACCGTGACCGTATGTTCTGTCCCCCCAATCCCTCGTAGACAAAGAGGCGGGGCTCCGACTCTGACTTCAACTTGTTCAGTCCATTGGGTTAGCAGCGAGGGCGTAGGGGTAGGGGTGTTGGTAGGTGTCGGTATTGGTGTGTTCGTGGGTGTATTCGTGGGCACGGGTGTAGCCGTCGGCGTGTTCGTGGGAGTAGGTGTGTCCGTGGG
>JAGGZG010000174.1 GCA_021162125.1 Anaerolineae bacterium | reverse complement strand
GTAACGCCGGGCTAAATCCCGCACGCGGGTCTCGTCGGATAGCTCCTGGCGCAGGGACTCCACCTCGGCGGCGATGGCGGCGGGCTCCGCCGCCAGGCTGCCGGCGATCAGGATGGGCGATACGCGCAAGAAGTTGACCAGCACGCGGGCGGCGAAAGCGAAATCCAGAGCGAAGCCGTACCAGATTAGCGCAGTGATGGGCTTGATGCTGTCCACCCACCACTTCTCGCGCTCCACGTCGTTGAAAAACTCGATGACGAACTGCGAGCCGGGCGGGGTGACCAGTTCGCCGGGACGTTTGGGATCGTAGGGTGCGGCGAAGTCATCGAAGCGGTTGAGTTTCTCCGCGTACTGGTTGCCATGCTCGACGTACAGCCCCTCGCGGCTGATCCACTGCTCCTCGAAGACGAGCAGGCCCGCGCGCTCGCCCGTGGCATCCACTGCCTGGCGGATGCGCCCCTGCACGCCCGGCCAGTGCAGGTACACGTCGTGATTACCCTTGAGGATAGTCAGCGTGCGCCGGGGCCCGGCGGGACGCAGCCAGTCGCGCAGCGCGGTAAAGACGGTGGGGTGCCCCTGGATGACCAGGTTGATTTTCTGCACCGAGGCCGCTTCGGTGGCCGGATAGTAAGTCTCCGGCGGGTAGTGGGCTGCCGGGTCGAAAGTGTCCACGGCGGGTACCTGCAGGAACTCAACCATGTCCCCGGCGATGATCAACTCAAAATCGGTGTTCTGCGCCTCGCTCTCGGCGCGGAATCCACCCAGGAACGCGCCGAACTCCTGGTCTTTGACGAAGTCGTCCAGGACGTTGCCCTCAGCGACGCGGCCCGCGCCTATATGCAGGTCGCTGACGATGATTTTACTCTTTTCGGTCATCGTCCTTCCCCTTTATGCTGAGCGTGGTGCGTGTTACGTGTTCCGTTTCGCCACGCAACACGCAACACGCAACACGCAACACGTGCCCGGCTATGCGGGTGCCACGCGCTCGTATCGGGTTCAAGTGCGTCGCACCTCACAACTCTATGCCGGAACGAGCACCAGCGTGTCCTCCGCCGCGGCCTCAACCTGCGCCCGCTCCCAGAGCATGGGGTGGTATTCCCCGTTGCGCCACAGGGGGATCATGTCCGCGTAGTGGCGGCTGCCCGGCTGCCCCGACTGGCCATTGGTGTGTATCGCCAACGAGCGCCCCCAGTCGCTCACGTCCACGATCTGGCGGTAAGAAGCGCACCACGACTTCACGGCGTAGGGTTCATTGGGGATGAAAGCGGCCTGGTGCACGGTGTCCGTGTCCCCACCGATGGGGAATGGCCCCCGGTTGAAGATCAAATTGAGCGGCTTGACCTGGCCCAGCGGATGGGCGAAGGTAGCCTGATGCAGACGCCCCCACTGCCAGCGGTTCATATCCTCACCCAGTGCGGCCCGCAGCTCGGCGATGGCCTTCTCCAAGGCGAGCAGAAGGAACTCGTCGCGGGTGCGAGGCTGCCCACTTTCGGCGTCGGCGAACCAGGGCGAGGTCTCGTTCTCCAGCAGACGCAGGAGAAGGACAGCACTGCGGCCCAGGTAGGCGTTGGTCGCCGAGAGCATGGGATGGAAACCGCTGCCCAGGTAGTGCTCGGCCAGCTCCGGCCCCAATTTGTCGGCGAAGGCCAGGCGTAGGAGCTGAAGCTGCACCGCCTCGAAGATGGTCCCGGCCACGCTGTCCGCCGTGAGGTTGAAATCCCAGGCGCGGATGAGTTCCACGGCTCGCCGGGCCTGCTCGTCCTCCGGCTCCAGTTCAGCCAGGTAACGCGCCAGCTCCCGCCCCGGGATCGAGTAGAAGTCCATGTGCATGGCGGCGAAGTCCTCGGCGGCCAGCTTCTCTTTGGACTCCAGCAGGTCGCAGATGCGGCGGGCGCGGTAGCCGTTCATCCATTCTACGGTGATGAAATATGGGTAGTCGTCGCCGACGACGCGGTTGTTGGCCGTGGCCACGTAATGCTGCGGCGGGTTGAAGGTGTGGGGCAGTTCCTCGAAAGGAATCCAGCCTGTCCACTCGTACTCGCCGGTCCAGCCGGGCACAGGCACCAGACCCATGCCTTTGGCGCGAATGGGAACGCGGCCCGCCAGGTAATAGCCGATGTTGCCCTCCGCGTCGGCGTAGACGAAGTTCTGCGCGGGCACGTCCCAGTAGCGCAGCGCGGCGGTGAACTCCTCCCAGTTCGAGGCCCGTTGCAGGGACATCACGGCGCGGAAAAGAGTGCTCGGCTCCAGCGCCGTCCAGCGCAGGGCCAGCGGTGGTGTGTCCTCGCCTTCTCCCTCTGCCGGGGGCACGATGCCACTGATGATCGGCCCGTGGCGGGTGATCACCACCTCCTCAATCACGGGTTCGGCGCGACCTTTGACGTGAATCTCCTCGCGGGCCACGACCGCGTCGTGCCACGCGCCCTGGTACTCGTATTGGTGCGGGTTTTCGGGATTGAGCTTCTCGACGTACAGGTCCTGCACGTCGGGGAAGCCGTTGGTCACCCCCCAGGCTATCGCCGCGTTGTGGCCGATGATCACCCCGGGCGCGCCGGGGAACGAAGCGCCGGTGACCTCGATACCGCCGCCCACCAGGTGGTTTTCGTACCAGATAGACGGCATTTGCAGAGCCAGGTGGGGGTCATTGGCCAGCAGCGGCTTGCCGGTGACGGATTTCGTCCCGTCCACTACCCAGTTGTTACTGCCCACCCCCGCACCGGAAGTGCCCAGCCAGCCCGCTGCCTGGCGATACTGCTCCAGGATCCGCGTGCTCAGTCGGCCGTAATCCACCTCAGAGGGAACGACGGCCGGGTTGTTTTCGGGGTACATCGGTTCCAATTCGGCGGCCCGCTCCACACCCAGCTTGTCAATCAGGCGCGAGCGGAGGATTTCGGTGTCCCAGTTGATAGACAGATTCCAGGCCATCACCTTGCCCCACGTCAGGGAGTCCAGGGGAGTCCAAGGCTCCGGCTTGAAGCGCAGGATGGTGAATTCCAGGGGCAGGGGCTGCTTCTCGGCCAGGAATGCATTCACGCCCGCGGCGTAAGCTTCCAGTGCGCTGCGGGTCTCCTCGTCCAGGCCCTCCAGGTCTGCCTCGGCGGCGCGGCGGAAACCCACCGTGCGGACGAAGCGGTCGGTGTCCAGGGCCACCTCGCCGAAGATCTCGGCCAGCCGTCCACTGCCGATGCGCCGGTTGAGCTCCATCTGCCACAGGCGGTCCTGGGCGTGGACGTACCCCTGGGCGAAGAACAGGTCACTCAGGTTTTCCGCGTAGATGTGGGGCACGCCCCACCGGTCACGGGTGACCGTCACCTGACCCTCCAGGCCGGGTACGGCCATCCTGCCCTGGGTGATGGGCAGCGCCCGGTCCAGGAGCGTGAGAACGATCAATACTAAAGCAATGATCACCAGCGTGATAGCGAGCACAATCCACATAATAAACTCCTCCCTTCAGACTTGCTGACTTGCCGATTTGCCCATTTCTCCCGTGGCATTTTAGCCGACAAGGTGATAGCTGTCAAACCGATGTGCGGCTCCGGCAATTCATCGCCCCGCCTTCGCCTCTGCTATCCGGCGCACGATCTGGACGAAGGTCTCCGCCCGGCGACCCTTGCGCGTGGCCCCAAGCCCATCCACCTCCGATGAAGCCAGAAGTGCCTCGGCGTGCATCGGAGTGACGCTCCCACCGTAGATGATGCGCACCGCCTGGGCAACTGGCAGCCCGAAATGCTCGCCTATCCACCCCCGGATGAAGCCGCAGCCCGCCGCGACGCGCTTCGGCGGCGCGGGTTCGGCCACACCGATGGTCCACTCCGGTTCATAGACGAAAGCCATCGTCGCTACCTGCGCCGCGTCGCAACCATCCACAGCCCGCGTGAGCTGAGCGTCCAATGCAGACTGAAAGCTCTCCCGCGCGTCGCGGGCCTCACCAACCAACAGGATGGGACGTAATCCAGCGGCCAGGACACGGTGCACCTTGCGGTTCACGGTCTCGTCGGTATCGCCGAAGTGTCGTCGTACCTCCCAGTGGCCCAGCATCACCCACTGGCAGCCGGCGTCGGCCAGCAGTGCAGCCGAGATTTGCCCGGTTCGCGCCGGGTCGTCGTCAGCCGAGACGTTTTGCCCACCGAGCATGATTGGGCTGCCGGACAGGGCCTGGGCCACCGGGTACAGCGCGGTGAAGGGGGGGCAGATGACCACGTCCACTTCGTGAACCAGATCACCGGCCAGTGCTCGAAACTCGCGGACGAAGGTCAGGCTCTCGGCGATGGTCATCGCCATTTTCCAGTTCGAGAGGGCCATAGGTTTGCGCATCGTAAGACTCCGTTCGACTTCGCGCTGGCAGTGTGGAAACGTGCATCATGTAGATATGCCGAGCGTGTATGAAAAACGTGAGTGAACGTGTTGCGTAAAACCCGCTCGCAGTAAAACGTAGCACGCAATTGACCTCGTTCCATCATCCATAAAACCGAACTGCGCTCAGCATAGTATAGCATGAGCCAGTAGAAACTTCAAGAGGATTTCCAGGTGCCGGGCACTTATATAGAAGCTGGACAATCTTCCAGATTTGGGTTATACTAAAGTCAACCCACGATGAATATCGCAATCCTACTGCGGCAAGAAGCTGGAATCCGTATGCGCGACGTTTTGGGTACTGTGTCATTCCAATATAAAGCTCTTAGGCGAGAATAATTCGGTATAGTCACTGTTGGGCGGCTACAGATCGTGCCGAGCACATATTTCGGCCATCTCAGTACAGGTCGAAATCGTGGTACTGTGAAGGTTTCCGGAGGTGTTCTCCTCCCACGCGCACAATTTCACACTTTTCAAGTGCGCTGAGTAGAAAATCAAGCGTGAACTCAAGGTGATTTATGAAGCATAATGAAGCAAATCACTATCAAGGAGAATGATACATGGCTAACAAAAATTACCCCGGCAAGGGCAAGGTGGCCGTGCTACGCACCCGGCCTGAGACCGTGTTGGACGACTACAAGCGTCTGATGGAGCTGGCCGGCTACCAGGAGGCATTGCCCAAGGACAAGGATACTATTCTTAAGATCAATATCTCCTGGCAAACCTGGTACCCGGCCTGTTCCACCACGCCGTGGCAACTGGAGGGTGTGATCAGGACCTTGCAGGAGGCGGGCTATGACAGCCTGATGGCCGCGCACAACCGCACCGTCGTGGTAGACGCTTACGTGGGCGAGCGCAACAACAAACACAAATACGTGGTCGAGAAATACGGCGTGCGCAACGTCCATCTCTACGAGCCACAGGTCGAGTGGGTAGTGTACGAGCCCAAAGCCCCGATGCTGGTATTGGATCGCATCTATCCAGAAGGCATCAAGATACCGAAGATGTTCATCGGGCGAAACATCATCCAGTTGCCAACCGTCAAGACCCACGTATTCACAGTCATCACCGGCGCTATGAAGAACGCCTTCGGCGGATTGCTCTCCGAGAACCGACACTGGACGCATGCAGTGATTGACGAGACTGTGGTGGATTTGCTGACCATCCAACAGGAGATACATCCCGGTTTGTTCGCTGTGATGGACGGCACCTTTGCCGGCGATGGTCCCGGCCCGCGCGCAATGCGCTGGCACGAGAAGGACGTGATACTGGCCAGCGCCGATCAGGTGGCCATTGACGCCATCTCCGCCAAGCTCCAGGGCTTCGACCCCATGTCGCTCAAGTTCATCCGCCTGGCCCATGAGCTGGGCTTAGGCGTGGGCGATCCCAGGGACATCGAAGTAGTGGGCGACGTGGACGTAATGAACGAGAACTGGCACTTCGTCCAGGAGGAGACGTTTGCCAGCCGGGGGCAGAAAATGATCTACCACGGCCCGCTCAAGCCCTTTGAGCACCTGTTGCTACGCAGCCCGCTGGTGCCGTGGAGCTACTTCGCCAGCAATTTCTATCACAACGTGTACTGGTATCCCTTCGTGGGGCGTAAACGGGTGATAGCTGCTCTGGATACGAAATGGGGGCGGCTGTTCGAGTCTTACGGTGCCGACGCTGGCCTGGAGGGCGCAGTGCTGCCCGGCATCGAGCGCAAGACAGTTGCCACCGGACTGCTGGGTCTGGCAGGTGTTCTGAGCGTGATTGGCGCGGGCCTGTGGCTGTGGAAACGAAACCGGAGGTGATAGCTACTGCAGTCCCACCGCGTCCATCGGAAAGCATGGAGAGGGATGCGGGTCAACTCCCACCCCTCTCTCTCATCGGATATTATCAATGATAAAAGTAGACTTGCACGTCCACTCCTGCTATTCCCCCGACTCACTGACCTCGCTGGAGGCCATCATCGAGACCTGCCGCCGTCGTGGGTTGGATAAGATCGCCGTCACCGATCACAACACCATCGCCGGAGCACTGGCCCTGCGCGAGTTAGCCCCTGAGTTGGTCATCGTTGGTGAGGAAATCAAGACTTCCAACGGCGAACTCATCGCTTTCTTCGTCGAGGAGGAAGTTCCAGCCTGGCTGCCGCTGGAAGAGGCTATCGCCCGCCTCCGTGATCAAGGGGCCATCGTCGGCGTCCCCCATCCGTTGGATCGCCTGCGCCGGGAGGCGATGGGATTGACAGCACTGTTGACCATCATTAATCGCGTGGACTGTCTGGAGGGATTTAACGCCCGCTGCATCCTGCCCGGCGACAACCGGCGGGCATTGGCTCTGGCCCGCGAGCACGGTCTGCCGGTCACGGCGGGCAGCGACGCCCACAGCCCGATGGAGATCGGCGCGGCCTACGTGGAGATGCCTCCCTTCGCCGGTAAGGAGGATTTTCTGTCCAGCTTGAGGCAGGCGCGCATCGGCGGTCATTTGAGTTGCCCGTTGGTGCATTTCACCTCTGTGTGGGCCAAAATCCGAAGAAAAATCCCAATGGCCAAATCCCAATGACCAAAATCTATCTCAATACTGCAAATGCCTATTGCCATTTACAAGCAGCGATGTGAAAATGTAGGGCGAGGAGGACAATGGACAGGAGCAGCGTACCGTTTGACATCAAGGAACGAACTTTCTTGTTTGGGGTACGGATTGTGAAGTTGGTCAATGTTCTTCCCAGGTCAATTGCGGGCATTGAGATAGGACGACAAGTCATCCGTTCTGGCACTTCAATCGGGGCCAATGTGGAGGAGGCCGATGGGGCTGAATCCAAGAAAGATTTCATCCATAAAATGAGCATCGCGCGGAAGGAGGTCCGCGAGACACGCTATTGGCTGAGAATCATCCAGACCAGCCTCCTTGACAACGCCGAAGTTGCAGACCTCATTCAGGAAAGTGATCAGTTGGTGCGTATCCTCAGCAGAATCATCGCCAACGCCAAAAAATCTCTGAATCAATGACCAAATCCCAAATTCCCATTGGTTCATTGGTCATTGGGATTTGATAACATGGACATAATTCTCGGTCTCATTCTTTCCCTGCTGGCCACCGCCATCCCCGCTCTGGCTTACATCGCCATCATCTGGTGGCTGGACCGCTACGAACGCGAGCCGCTCTGGCTGCTGACGGTGACCTTCCTGTGGGGAGCCGTGCCGGCTATTATCCTGGCTCTCATCGCTCAGATCGTCCTCGACTACCCCTTCGAGCTCTTGGGGCCGGGCTTAGTGTCCAGCGTGGGCACCTATGGCATCACCCCACCCCTCACCGAGGAGACCGTTAAAGCGCTGGCCGTGCTGGGTATTTTTCTCCTCTACCGGCGGGAGTTCGACAACGTCCTGGACGGCATCGTCTACGGGGCGCTGGTGGGGTTTGGCTTCTCAGTCACCGAGGACCTGTTCGCCTTCCTGGGCGCGTTGTTCACTGAGGGTTGGGGGTCATGGGGGATGACGGTGCTGCTGCGCGTGGGTCTCTACGCCCTGAACCACTCTTTTTTCACTGCCTGCACCGGCGCAGCCCTGGGCTATGCCCGCCTGAGCCGGGAGACGTGGAAGAAAGTGCTCGTCCCCCTATTGGGGCTGGGAGCAGCCATGGTCTTTCACAGCCTGCATAACCTGGGTGCGGTATTCGCCGGGCAGACCGCATGTCTGTCGCTGGTCTTCGCCACTCTGGTGGATTGGGGCGGGGTGCTGGTCCTGTTGCTGATCATGCTGTTGACCACGCGGCAGGAGCGGCTGTGGATTGTCGCCCAGTTACAGGAGGAAGTGGGCAACGGCTTAATCTCTGCGACGGAATACACTCTGGCCTCTACCTACCTGGAGCGCTTCAAGACCCGCTGGCGGGCGCTGACCCAGGAGGGCTGGCAGCGCTGGCGGCAGTGGGGCCGTTTCTTCAACCTGGTCACCGAGTTGGCTTTCAAGAAACACCAGCTCCAGGCAGTGGGTGAAGGCGCGCAAACCGTACAACTGATCGAACAATTGCGCCAGCAGATCAGGGACCTGCGGATACAAATGGGCCTGGGATCAGCGCGGAGTGTGGCTTCTTCAAGTGACAGTCACCTTGAAGGTGACTGTCACTTGACTTAACTTGACTGGAGGGCTGACGATGAAAATAGCTATTTTATCCGACACGCACGACAACATCTGGAAATTGGCCGAGGTACTGGAGCGGCTGGGGGATGCCGAGGCGCTGATCTTCTGTGGTGACTTCTGCGCCCCGTTCACCCTGGCGCAGATGGCCGAAGGCTTCCACGGGCCGGTGCACGTAGTCTTCGGCAACAACGACGGGGACCCTTTGCTCCTTTCGCAGGTGGCGGCCAAAGCGGGGAACGTGACCCTGCACGGACCTTTTGCCTACCTGGAGCTGGGCGGGCGGCGAGTGGCCGTCGTTCACTATCCGCCCCTGGCTCGGGACCTGGCCGCCAGCGGCCAGCACGACCTGGTATGTTACGGGCACAATCACCGGGCCAGCATCGAGACCGTGGGCGAGACGCTGCTGGTCAACCCCGGCGAGGTGATGGGCCGCTTTGGGCGCAGCACCTACGCCGTGTACGATACGGAGACTCACTCCGCCACCCTGTACGAGGTGTAAGCCGCAGGCGCGACGCGCTAAAAACTCCCCCGTACAATCCGGTGCGGGGGAGTTTTTAGCGGGCCGTGGGCTGTGGGGGAGGATAGAACACCTCCAGCCGCTCAATCAGTTGTTGGTCGCCAATCGCGCCGCTGCGCCAGGCAAGTAAATCCGCGACCGAAGCGCTTACGCCTAGACGGAACGTGCGCTGTTCAGCGCGCTCGTCCCATACTTGGATTTGCACCTGATCAAAAGGACAGCGCTCCTCGTCACGGGTCTGCAGGGCGACGAGGAAAGCGCGAGTCACGCCCTCCAGCGCATCCTCGAAGTTGTTGATGGGCCGGTCACGGGACAGCCAGGTGAGCTCGAAACGGCCATCGCTGGTGACGTGCACCGCGCCCACCATCCGGCGAGCGTGCATGGCCGCGCCCGCCTCGCGCTGGCACACCAGACAGTCCACGCTCACCGGC
>JAGGZG010000130.1 GCA_021162125.1 Anaerolineae bacterium | reverse complement strand
TTGCATAAGTACTTTTAAGGGATTTGTCCCTGTGCCTGGTCGCCGGGCGGAGTCCGCAACTTGTTGCGGAATGGCCCCGACAAACCATTCGGTTAGCCAGAGCACCCCGAACAAGTTCGGGACTCCACTTATGCAACACCCTGATATTGAGCGCAATTACGTTTTCCAAGTATGCTCAGGTAGGGAGAGTATCTTAGCACAAAGTGGGATACCCGTCAACCATGTATCTGAGGTGCCGGGCATCTATGAAAGCGCCCAGCACCTGGCCAACAACGCGCGACAGAGATCAAGATCATGCAATATCGCGCACCAGGTACTTGACAAATGTGCGCAATTGTGCTATTATCAATAATTGAGAAATTCGCCCCCCGCCCGGCGCTGAAGCGCCAGGCTCAGCAGCAGAAGCCTGCTTCAGCAGGCTGTGGCGGCCTCGGAGCCGCCGTCCACATTGGCGAAGGGTGCTTCAGCACTCTTCGCCTGCTCAGCCTGGACGTTCACGTCCAGGCGACGCGGCAGCAGTACCGACTTTTCTCAAGTACTGATTATCAGTACTTGGGAAAAGTGAGGAGCAGGCGTTCTCTAACGCCGCTCCCGGTCCGCGCTAGAGAGCGCGGGCTCCTCAAATTCTCAGCTACTGATTATGTGTTATGTTGTTCGCCCCCATGCGCAGGTGAGGAGGGCTACTGAGGTGCTGAGCGCGGAACGCAGACAGGCCATCGCTCAACTAATCCGGGAGCGGGGCGCGGTGCAAGTTGCCGCGCTGAGCACTCGTTTTGGGGTTAGCGCCTCCACCATCCGCCGCGATTTAGAAGCACTGGAACGGCAGGGCCTGGCCCATCGCACCTACGGGGGTGCGGTGGCCGTCACAGACCAGGGCACCGTCCCAATGCAGCCGGCCGACGACGAGAAAGACCGCATCGGACGGGCGGCAGCCGCACTGGTGAGCGCGGGGGAGACAGTGTTCCTGGGCCCGGGGAAAACGACGTTAGCCGTGGCTCGCCACCTGACCGGCCACCCCAACCTGACGGTGATTACCAATGCGCTGGACATAGCCAGTTTCCTCACCAAACATTCTACGGCGGCGGTGATCGTCACCGGCGGGCAGGTACAGCGCCCGGAATCCACCCTCATCGGCCACATCAGCGAGCAAACCCTGCGCGAGCTGCGTGCGGATAAGGTCATCATTGGCTTGGGCGGGATCAGCATTCCCGATGGGCTCACCGGAGAATCACTACCCGCCGTGACGACGATACGTGTTGCATTGGAGACCGCCCCCCAGGTTATCGTCGTCGCTGATCACAGCAAGCTGGGCCGCGTGTCAACCGCTCTGTTGGCCCCGGTGGACCGCGCCGACGTGATCGTCACCGGCCGGGACGCCGACCCGTCCATCGTCTGGGACCTGACCGAACTGGGAATAAAAGTCATCCAGGTGTGATTGGTTTAACCGCATTGAGGCAAAAGTCGTTATGCAGGACGAATGACCCGGGACGAAAGCGAGGTCGAGCGTTTATGCTGGCAGTTCTCGCCTTTTGTCCTTCGTCTTTCGTCCAGACCCAGGGATAGGCCAGCTTCGGCTGGAATCAACAATTTTTCTTTTCTTTAAGGAGGAAACGATGGCGAGTGTTACCTACGAGCACGTCACCAAGCGCTTCGGCGATGTGGTGGCCGTCAACGACCTGGACATCCATGTCGAGGACAAGGAGTTTCTCGTCCTCCTGGGCCCTTCTGGCTGCGGCAAGACGACGACTCTCCGCCTGCTGGCCGGATTGGAGGAGATCACCGAGGGCAACATCTACATCGGTGACCGCCTCGTCAACGACGTACCCCCCAAAGATCGCGACATCGCGATGGTCTTCCAGAGCTACGCCCTGTACCCACACATGAGCGTGTACGACAACATGGCCTTTGGCCTCAAGCTGCGCAAAACACCCAAAGACGAGATTGACCGTCGAGTGCGCGAAGCGGCTCAGATGCTGGGCATCGAGCAACTGCTGGACCGCAAGCCCAAGCAGCTCTCCGGTGGTCAGCGCCAGCGCGTGGCCGTGGGACGGGCCATCGTCCGTGAGCCGCAGGTCTTCCTCATGGACGAGCCCCTCTCCAACCTGGACGCCAAGCTGCGCGTGCAGGCCCGCGCCGAACTGAGCAAGCTCCATCATCGGCTGGGCACCACGTTCATATACGTGACCCACGACCAGACCGAGGCCATGACCATGGGCTCGCGCATTGCCCTGCTTAAGGATGGCATTTTGCAGCAGTTCGATACCCCGCAGAACCTCTACGATTACCCGGTGAACGTCTTCGTCGCTGGCTTCATCGGCAGCCCCTCGATGAACTTCTTCGACGCCACCCTGACCGGCACTCAAGAGGAGATGTACATTGACGGCGGGAACTTCCGCTTGAAAGTGCCGCCCGACAAGGCTAAAGTGTACGCTGACTACCTGGGCAAGCGGGTGATCTTTGGTATCCGCCCCGAGGACATCTACGATCCCGAACTCGTCGCCCCGGGCATCACCGAGGGACGCATCAAGTCCACGGTAGAGGTCACGGAGTTGATGGGCAACGAGGTGTTCGTCTACCTGGAGACGGGCGGCAAGACTTTCATCGCCCGCGTAGATCCGCGCACCCAGGCGCGAGTGGGCATGGAAATGGACGTGGTGTTGAACATGGACAACATCCACCTCTTCGACACAGAGACCGAGTTGGCTATCCGCTGATGCCACGGTATCCAGGTCACAATGCACAATTTCTCTCCGCCGCGTGCCTCGAGAATTGTGCATTGTGCATTTTTATTTTATGGAGGCAAGACAGTGAATGACTTTGAGCTGATGCGCGAGCTACACATCTCCGGCCAGGGCAAAATCCTCCTGTTGGTGATGGATGGCCTGGGAGGATTACCGATGGAAGCCGGTGGGCCGACAGAACTGGAGGCTGCTCACACCCCAAATCTGGACGCCCTGGCCCGGGATTCCATCTGCGGGCTGAGCGTGCCTGTGGGCCCGGGTATCACCCCCGGCAGCGGGCCCGGTCACCTGGCCCTGTTTGGCTACGACCCATTGCGCTACGAGATCGGACGAGGGGTGCTGGAGGCGTGCGGCATCGGCTTCCCGCTACAGAAAGAGGACCTGGCCGCGCGGGGCAATTTCTGCACGGTGGACTCGGAAGGACGGATCGTTGATCGCCGCGCCGGGCGTATCCCTACCGAAAAGGGCGCCGAACTGGCGGCCATGCTACGGCAGATCACTCTGCCCGGTGTGGAGATTTTCGTCGAGCCGGTACGGGAGTATCGTTTCGTGCTGGTCATCCGTGGGGAGGGGCTCGTGGATGACCTCACCGAGACCGACCCCCAACAACTGGGGGTTCCTCCCCTGCCGGTGAAGGCTCTATCACCGCAGGCGGAAGCTACCGCTACCCTGGTCAACGAGTGGATCGCCCGCGCACGGCAGATCCTCGCCGACCAGCATCCGGCGAACATGGTCCTTCTGCGCGGGCTTTCCAAAGAGCCCGGCCTACCGCAAATGGGTGACATCTACGGTCTGCGACCGGCGGCCATCGCCACCTATCCGATGTACAGGGGAGTAGCCAAGCTGGTGGGCATGGACGTGTTACCCACCGGCGATAGCATCGAGGACGAAATCGCTACACTAAAAGCCCACTGGGAAGAATACGACTTCTTCTACTTCCACGTGAAGAAGATTGACTCCGCCGGAGAGGATGGCGACTTCGCCCGCAAGGTGAGCATCATCGAGCACGTGGATCGGGTATTACCCGAGATGCTGGCTCTCAAGCCGGCGGTGGTCATCGTCACCGGCGATCACTCCACGCCCGCCCGGCTCAAATCGCACAGTTGGCATCCGGTGCCGGCCATGCTCTGGTCATCCCACTGCCGCCCCGACGAAGTCTCTCAGTTCGGCGAGCGAGCGTGTATGCGCGGCGGACTGGGCACCTTCCCGGCCACCGACCTGTTACCCTTGGCCATGGCTAACGCACTGCGCCTCACCAAATACGGGGCTTGACACCTTTTGGTTCGGTGAAAGCAAAGCCAGACACGAGATGCACTTTTGGTCTTCCGAAGCGTGTTGCGTGTTGCGTGTTACGTGGTGCGTAATGGGACGGAACACGCAACACGCAATACGGCTCATTGTTAAGCAAAAGGACGTATAAGCGGAGACCTGTTTTCACGCTTTTCAATGGCCAACTTACACGGGGAATTGCCAGGTTTCCATAAAAATAGTATAATGGGGGGCAGAGCGTGCCCGGCGAGGTCACGCCGTCGGTCGAAGCGAGAGTAGCCTGAGCGGCACGCGGAGAGGGGCGATGACCAAAAAGCAACTCGGAATCCTGGTCTTCCTGGCAGTGGCCAACGCCCTGGTGCTGGGTTCGTTGGGCATGCTGGCACTCGGCAATCACCAGCCGTCGGCGGAGGCGCTCATGGCTACGCTGGCGGTCTTGCCCACGGC
>JAGGZG010000351.1 GCA_021162125.1 Anaerolineae bacterium | reverse complement strand
TAGCGGCCCAGCGATTCATTGGGGGCCAGCACGTCCCCGTCCCAGGTGTCGCCCAGGCCGCTCTCGAAGGTGAGGAACCAATACGACTGCCAGAGACCTGCCGCGGCGGCGTTTGCGGCGTCCTCCTGCGGCTCAATCCCCCACGCCACGAAGTCCACGATAGTGCTGGCATTGTGGACGTCTCCTGAGTAGAGGGATACCTGATCACCCGCATCCTCGAAGATGTCAGCCAGCGCGCTGCCGGTGTAAAGGGTGGCCTTGCCATCGCTGAAGTCGTAGTCGTCTGTGCCGTCTCCGAAGTAGATGAGTACCAGAGCGCCCGGTGGCACGGGTGGCAGGGCGGAGGGGATGGTGTAGACGTGCTCGTCCTCGTCGGTGATCTGGTACCCGTCCAGATCGGCTCCGGCAGAGAGGGCCGCCAGGGGCGCTGCGCCGTGTTCTGCTGTCAAGGTGGCGCTTGAGGTGAAGCCCTTGAGCACTACGGGCAGGTGGATGCGATAGGTGCGGTTGATCAGCTCCACCCACTCGTAGTTGCCCGCCTCGGGCTTGGGCATGACCTCATTGATCAGGACGGAGGCCGGTGGCGCCGAAGTTTGAACCGACGGGCCACCTGGAGGGCCAGGATCAGCCTCGATCACTCCGGCCCCGAAGCCACCTCCGAGTAGGACCAGAATCAGTACCATGAGCCCGCCGATAATGCGGGACCTGTGTGCGTTCACGTCTCTCCTTTCGCATCAGTGAGACTGTGCCCAGCCCTCCCCGCCTCTCGTCGGAGGGCTGCGGCTTACTCTGTCTTCCTCTGACTCAGAAACCCTTAATAGTTGCGGGTGACGAGCGGCAGGTAGGATTCGTATGGTGTCACCCAGATACGAATGCGTACGTAATCGGCATAGCCGTCCTCGGGCCGGCGATAGATCCTGATGGAGGAAGTGGACAGACTGCGCCAATAGGCTCCCACGCGGTCATCGGCGCTGTAGCCTGCTGGTGGGTTGGAGCCGAAGTCGGCTCCACCTAAGTGGCGTTGGTTGATGCCGTTGCTAGAGAGGTCGTATTGCTCCATGTTCACCAGGTAGTTTTCAGACAGACCGCCCAGGTTGTGGTTCAGGGTCTTGCTCTGGTCCTGAGTTACGAGCTGCCAGCCACTTTCATAATCGGCCTTGGCCATGCGCCAGATGCGCACCCGCACCTGGGGGGCGTAGGTGTCTTCGGGCCGGCGGTAGACGGTGATGGAGGAGGAGGTCAGCGTGCGCCAGTAGGCGCCAACGCGGTCGTTGGCACTGTGACCTCCCGGTGGGTAGGAGCCGAAGTCAGCGCCGCCGTAGTAGCGTTGATTGATGCCATTGCCGGTATTTTTGTATTGCATGTCCACCAGATAGTTGTTCGCATTGCCGCCCAAGTTGTGGCTCAGAGTCGTGGCGGCAGCGCCGGCCGTGAGTGAGATCCAACCACTGTCGTAGTCGGGCTTTGGCATGCGCCAGATGCGCACCCGCACCTGCGGCGCGTAGACGTCTTCGGGCCGCCGGTAGACGGTGATGGAAGAAGAGGTCAACGTGCGCCAGTAGGCTCCCACGCGGTCATCCTCCCGCGTGCCGCCGAATGATGTCGCGCCGAAATCGGTCCCGCCATAGTAGCGAAGGTTGATACCGCTGCCGGAACTCTTGTATTGCATGTCTACCAGGTAGTCGTCCACGCTGCCGCCCAGGTTATGGTTCAGGGTCTTAGCACCGTTCTGCGCCACGGTCACCCAGCCGCTGTCGTAATCGGGCCTGGGTGGAGTCCAGAAGTTCCAGATGCGGATGCGTACTTGCGGCGCGTAGATGTCTTCGGGCCGCCGGTAGACGGTGATGGAGGAGGCGGTGAGGCTGCGCCAGTAGGCTCCCACGCGGTCATTAGCGTTCATCCCGGTGGGGGGAGAAGCGCCGAAATCGTTCCCGCCGTAGTAGCGTTGGTTCACGCCACTGCCGGGACTCTTGTACTGCATATCCACGATGTAGTCATCGGGGTTGCCGCCGATCCCATGGGTCAGGGTCGTGGCCGCGGCCCCGGCCGTGAGGGAGACCCAGCCGCTGTCGTAGGTGGGATTGGGGCGGACCCAGATGCGCACTCGCACCTGGGAAGCATAGGTGTCATCGGGTCGCCGGTAGACGGTGATGGAGGTAGAACTGAGGCTACGCCAATAGGCCCCCATGCGCTCGTCTTCCTTCGTGCCGTTGAACGACTTTGAGCCAAAGTCGGTCCCACCATAGTAGCGCTGGTTCACGCCGCTGCCCGTGGTCTTGTACTGCATGTCCACCACGTAGTCATCGGGGTTGCCGCCCAGGCTATGGGTCAGGGGCGTGGCCGCGGCCCCGGCCGTGAGGGAGACCCATCCGCTATCGTAGTCGGGCGCAATAGAATCGGTCCAGATGCGGACGCGCACCTCCTCGGCGTAGGTGTCCTCTGCTCGCCGGTAGACGGTGATGGAGGAGGTGGTGAGGCTGCGCCAGTAGGCCCCCACGCGGTCATCGGCGCTGTGGCCCCCCGGTGGGTGGGAGCCGAAGTCGGCCCCGCCATAGTAGCGTTGGTTGACGCCGTTGCTGTCGCTGGTGCGGTAGACAAAGCTCACGACGTAGTCATCTGTGTCACTGCCACCCAGGTTGTGGGTCAAGGTCTTGGTTTCGTCCTGCGCCAGGGGCACCCAGCCACTGTCGTAGTCGGGACCGCCTGAGAAGGCAAAGGCTGTCGGTGAGACGTTTGCGGCGGGGATAGCCATCGGCTCAGCCGAGAGCGGGGGGGCTTCGTCTTGGGCCAGAATGGCGCCGGGTAGAAAGCACAGCAGCGATGTCAATGCAGCCAGTAAGCGAAAAAGAACCTTACGCCTGATCATGGTACCCTCCTCTCGCGATATCCTCCAGGCTTTTGGTCCGTAGTTAACACATTTGCAATGGTGTGTGCCCTTGGTGGACGTTTATCGTCTATTGAGGTTGGCTTCGTACCTCCTTACGGTAGTGGCTTACTTCGAACGACTCAATCCCGCCGTGAGTCAGTCGATTTCGATCACAATCCCGTTGCATTCTGAATGGATGGAAGGCGCGACCCTTATAGGGTGTTCGCAGGTGCATTTATGGCGGCGCTGTGACCCCTCTGGCCGGAAGTGTTTAGGGTGAGGTATGATGGTTAGAAAGTAATGGCGCAGCGCTGAGCTCTCATATTAAGTAATGAATCTTATATTTTAAATTATACATTAGAATCCCGGGGATGGGAAATTACGCCGCACCTTTCCTGGCGACAATGGCAAAGTTCCCTGCTACATAGCGCTGTTGATGGAGCCAGCTCCCTGGTGTGACCTGGGGAGCCGTTTGGCGATAGTACGGGGCCTCGTGGAGGGATTCGACGAGGAAACCTGCTGACAGCAGGCCGTTGAAGATATCGCTCAAGTAATGACGAAACTCAGTGCCTCCGTCGGGACGTTGTGTGGCCCTTTCCGCATAGGGTTTGGTGATGCAATAGCGCCCGTCCTGCCATTCGACGGCAAAAACGGTCGGTTGCTCATGGGAGACTCGGTAGCGACCGTGAGGCCGAAGCACCCGTGCGACCTCGGTGTAGACAGCGTGCACATCGGGGACATAGGCCAGGGACTCGGGTTGATAGACCAGGTCGAAGGAGCCTGTGCCGAGGCACGAAAGATCGCGCATGTCTGCCTGGATGAGCGTCACGCTGTACCCGTAGTGATCAGCAGCGATCCGGTCTCCCCGCAGTTGACCTTCGGACAGGTCAACTACCGTCACTCTCGCGCCGAGCAGCGCGAAGACAGCCGATTGCTGCCCTCCGCCGGAGGCCAAGCAGAGTACGTCCTTGCCCGCAACGTCACGTAGGAGAGCGGTGGGGTACAGGGTGTCTAGCTTGGAGAAGGTAGAGCCGGGGCCCCTCTCAATATAATAGCACAACGTGGTGACGTCCAGGTCCAGCCAGGGCGTCGTGTAGCCGCCCCCCCTTCCGGGCTTCTTCCTCCCAGAGTCTGTGGTTGGCCGCGGCAGCGCCGTCGATGAAGCTCATCCTCAGTCCGCCAGGATGCGGTCTACGACTTGCTGCCTGTACTCTGGTGAGAGCGAGTGGAAATAGGCGCTGTATCCCGTCACCCGCACCACCAGATCCGGGTACTTGCTGGGGTCCTGGTGCGCCTCCAGGATTTTCTCTTTGGAGATGATGTTCAGGTTGATCAGCGTGCCCCCCTGTTGGTTGTGGGTCATGATCAGTGCCTCGACCGTCTCCAGGCCTCCCTCTTCCTCAAGTAGCTTGTAATCAATGTCCAGTTGCAGAGGGGCTGAGTTCCCGCGTCCAGGTTGCACGGCTGCCACTGCCGTGGCCTTTGCTGTAGGTGTGCCGCCACCAAAGCGTCCGAAGCCGGGGTCAGGTTCGCCGCTGTGTGAGATGGGGGCACCGGCGCGGCGTCCGTTGGGGGTCGCCGGCAGGTCCCTTCCCAGCCTCACGATGTCACCGTGCGAGAAGAGCCCGGGCACGATGCGGTAACCGTTAGGTGTCGGCGTACTGTACATCCCAGTGTAGGTCTGCGAGATACGTCTGGCCCAGTAGTCGGCCCGTGAGCCGCCAGAGCCGAACTTGGGAACGGTGGAGAGCATAAGACGGACTCTTTCGCCGCCATCGAAATCTCGGTCCAGTATCTCTTTGAGTTCCTCCCAGGTGAGTCTTTTTTCTTCTATAACGCGTTGCTCGATGGCGGCGAAGGAATCGGCGACTGTTGCCAGGCCCACGCCGTCCACCGTCAGGTTGTAGATGTCGACGCCGCCTGCCGCAGCGTCGAGGCCACGCTCTAAGGTGCCGTGGCAGAAGAGGTCGAGGACGATCTCGATCATGTTGTCCGCATGGTGCGCCATGTGCCAATCCATGCCCTGTTTCATAATCTCCACCGAGATGCCTAGATGGTGTACGTAGCGCTCCCACAGTCGCTCGATAGTGCGTTGATCCTCTGGGGCGGCGACGATCTCCTCGAAGGCAAGGAGGAAGGGCTTGACGAGGCACTGGCGGGTGACGTCCTGTAGAGGGTATTCGATGCTTGGCAAGGCAGTCCAATTGCAGCCGACCTTGGCCCGCATCCGCGCCAGGGCCATCGGCACTCCATTCTTGATGTAACCTTCGTTGAGTCCTTTGGAGCAGGAGAAACTGGGGCCGGTACCATCGACCATGTGGTACTCGAGGGCTCGTCGCAGGAGCCTCCGATCCATGCCGTCGTGGACACGGACAGCCAGATTGTAAGGAATTGCCAATCGATGCGCGGCTTCCAGGATCAGGAAGGAGATCTCGCTGGTCAGGTCGCGCCCGTCGGGCGCCTGACCGCCCACCTGGGAGTAGTGTGTGTCATTGAAGAAAAGGCTGGCCAGGTACCAGACTGCGTCCTCGTCGTCAATGATACCTGCAGCTTTGTCCGCTTCATAATAGGGACGCAGCAACTCATCCAACTGGCCGAGAGCCCCGCCGAAGTGCCACATCCGGTCGATGGACTGGAACCATGCCAGGAACTGGCAGGCTTCCCGCAGCGTACGGGGAGGATTCTCCACCAGCCATTCGTTCATCTCAGCGATATCGAGCATGTTCTGACGCACGAACACGTCCTGGGTCTCGGTGGCAATCTCGCGCGCCCTGACGACGTGCCGTCGAATCCAATCTTGCACACCCAGTACCAAATTCTCCTCGGCGTCGTAGAAGCTGGTGTCTAACGGTCGATTGAAGTCACGGTAGTAGCGGATCTTCTCCAGCAGCCCGCCCCAGCCCAGCTTGAGCCCAATCGTCATATCGGGGCCCAGGTGGTTCATCGCTCCGATACCGTTATGTTCCAGGTGATATTTCACATGTAGCTTTCGCAAGTGCTCCGGTCGGTCCTCGGGACGCCAGCCGCTGATGGGCACTGTGCCAGCCCAGGCCCCGGCCAGCGCACTCATTGGATGAATGTAGATCGGGTGCGCGTCCAGCCACGCCCGGAAATTCTCGCCGATGCAACGGGCCCCATAGCAGCGTCCATCTGGGTGATTGGGTTTTAGTTCGAAGGGGATCGGGTCCGGCCAATAGATGATGCCATGGTCGTCAATATCGTGGTAACCACCCACTGCGATCTTGGCCTGGGTGTGCTCGACCTTGGTCTTTGTCAGGGCTGCAATCCGCTGTTGGACGGGCACCGTCCGGACCTCCATATGGGTGACCATGCACTTGTTTCCTTAAATATTGATAGGGAGTGGTACTAGCCCTTGAGCGCGAATCCCTGTACTCCTTCGACGAAGTAATCCTGGAGCCACAGGAAAAGCAGGATTGTGGGCAAGCTGGCCACCGTCGCCAGGGCAAACGAGAATGGATAGTCGGTGATCGCTGTCCCAGGTGGCCAGCCTTTGAGCGACGCCCCGGCTAACAGTGCTCTCTGGACGCCCAGCGCTACCGTGTGAATATCCGGATTGCCGCCGCTAACGATGAGCGGCCATTGATAATCATTCCATATCGACACCGCCTGGAAGAGTACCATGACGGTAATCGTTGGCTTGAGCATCGGCAGGTAGACATACCACATGATCTGCATCGTATTAGCGCCGTCGATCCGGGCCGCCTCTTCGAAGTCCTCCGGGATGCTGTAGAACGTCTGGCGCATCAGGAAGATGTAATACACGTTGACCAGGCCTGGGATGAGGAGGGCTGGCCACTGGTTAACGAAGCCACTGCCTCCTTGTCCCAGCCAGTTGTTGCCTCCAGCACCCGGCCAGCGTGCCAGCATGATGTACGTTGGGATCCAGAAGACGATACCCGGCAGCATCATTGAGCTGAGTAGGTACGTAAAGATGGCTTCCCGTCCCCGGAATCGCAACCGCGCAAAGACATAGCCTCCGAGGACAGCCACGATGCCCGGTATGGTGATGTACCAGATGATACGCACCAGCGTGTTCTTAACCCATAGGAAAATGGGGAACGACGCTGTCACCATCACAGTGTAGTTCTCCAGGTAGAGGTGTCTGGGCATCGGGAGAATGGGGCTGGCGAGGAAATCCTCGATGTTGCACAAGCTGCCCAGCACGGCGTAGAGCAGCGGATAGGCCATGATCATGCTGCCGACGATCAGCAGGGCATAGATAATGATGCGTGCCGGCGTGATTGGTCGTTTCTTCGTCTGCATCGCTGCCCCCTAATCCCTGATAACCTGACCACGACTCATGATCCGCATATTAGTGATGCTGAACCCCAACAAGAGGATAGCCATCACCATTGAACCAGCGCTGGCCAGGCCCATATTCGTGTTGACGAAGGCATCGTTGTAGATCTGCAGCAACATCACGTTAGTTTTGTTCTGCGGGCCGCCCTTCGACATTAACAGTACCGCTTCAAAAATCTGGAAGCTGCCGATCATGCCTGTGATCAATACGAAGATGATCATAGGCTTGAGCAAAGGCACTGTGATGTGCCACAGTAGATCCTTGCCGGATGCTCCATCGACCATGGCAGCCTCGTAGATCTCACGGTGGATGCCCTGGAGCGCCGCCAAGAAGAGCACCACTGGCCCGCCTACGCCTCGCCAGATCGAGTAGACGATGATGAAGAGGCGCATCCAGTTGGCGTTGATGGTCCAGACCACGATGTCGTGCCCGAACATCTTGAGAATTTCATTCAACACGCCGTCGTAAGGAGAGATAAAGGCGAACGCAACTTGAGCCGTGATTGCGGCGGAGGTCAGGGTCGGTATGTAGAACAATGCACGGAAGATACCACGCCCTTTTACCTTCTGATTCAGGAGCACAGCGATCAGGAAGGCCAGCGCAGTCTGGAAGACCAAGGTGAACACAGCGAAAAGCAAGGTGTTGCTGATGATCAGGGTGTAAGGGGGTTTCAAATATTGAAGGTAGTTCTTGAAGCCTATCCACTGCGGAGCGCCGCTGATACCATTCCACCGTGTGAAACTGATATAGAAGTTCGAGATGACCGGAAAAAGGAAGAAGATCGAGAAGTACAGCAGGATCGGTGTGAGAATAATCCATGCCTCCCGTGTCTCACGCTGCCGGATCCCACTGAGCTTCCGTTTGCGCGGGGCGCGGGCTCGAGGTAATGAGGCAGTTGCGGTCATTATTACTCCCTCTGGATTCTAGCCGAAAGATCCTGAACCACGACCATACGCAGGGGACGGATACCCGCCCCCTGCGTCTTCAGTCAGGGGACGCTTAAGCCCCCATGACTTCATCGGCCTGCTGCTGGGCAATGCCCACCAGTTGGTCGATGGGGTCCTCTGTGCTCAGGACGCCGGTCAACAAGTCGTTATAGATTGTCCACAGTTTCTGGGGATCCTTACGCCACTGGGGCAGGATACCAAGATCGGCCGTGAGCAGTTCGTTGATGAAGGATTGATCGGCCTGGGTGGCATTGGGCTTCAGTCGTTCCAGAGCGCTACGCGTGGATGGCATTCGGCCCAGAACTGGATACACTAGGTCTTGAACTTCGTCCCGTGTGAAAGTCTTGATCCATTCGGCGGAAGCCTCTGGATGTTTGCTGACGGTGAGCACCGCGTTGATCACATTGCCTACGACGATGCTGGCGGGCTTACCGTCTTTCGGGATCGGGATGCGTGAGTACATGGCATTCTCCAGCCCCGAATCCTTAGCCCACTTCACGTGCCACGAGCCGCAGATCTGATAGGCCGTGACGCCCTTGAACAACTGGCTGTAGACCTGGCCCTCGTCGGGGTTAAACGTCAATCCGGGAGGTGTAAACTTATTAAGTTTGCGTAGGAATTCGAGGACCGGGACAGTCTTGGGGTTGTCGAACCAGGGATAGCCATCCTCCTTTTGGATCTCGGCACCGGCTTGCTTCAGATAGACGGCGATGCGGAAGATACCGCCCACTGAGAATCCTACGGGACCCTGTAACGTGTACCCATAGAACTTACCGTTGCCAGCCTCAGTGATGGTCTCCGCTTGGCTCAACAGATCGTCCCAGGTCTCCGGCGGCTTCTCTGGGTCCAGCCCAGCCTCTTCAATGACGTTGGGGTTGCGCTCGAATCCAAAGCAGCCTGTGAACTGGTTGATGCCGTAGATCTGGCCCTTGGTCACGGCTGCAGCGTAGGTCCCTTCGATCAGGTTGTCCTTGATGTCCTGGATATAATCATCCACTGGCATCAAAGCGCCCAGATCACCATACTGCTGGAAAAAGTTCTCGCCGACGATGATGTCTGGGGCCGTACCGCCCAGCAATGCTGTCACCAGGTTCTGGCGTAGCTCCTCGTCCCAACCGTGGTTCTCGCACTTGACAGTGACATTGGGGTACTTCTCATGGAACAGGTCGTGGACAGCGTTTTGATACTCAACGAAGTCCGTTCGCTCTGGCCACATGTAGCCCTCAGCCCAATGAATCAGTGTATAGCTTTCCTCACCAGGCGCTTTGGCTTCAGGGGCCTCGGTCGCAGGGACCTCAGTTGGCTTCGCCTGGCAAGCTGCCAGGAATGCCACAGCGGCACCGGTGCCTGCCAACCTCAGAAAATCCCGACGTGACAACTTACTGGCTGACATCTCTAATTCCTCCTCATGACTCTGAACAACAGAATGAACAGCTAGACTCCGGCTAGACGCGCTGCACGCCCATCCGGTACTACCAGGAATGAGTTGCGGCACTCACAGGCCTACGGATCGGCCTGCATGGCAGGAGGTTTTCTATTGGACAGCGATAATCTCCATCGGGATCGAAATGTGTTGAGGTGGCAGCGAAACACCCTGCTGCAGCCGGCGCACAACCAATCCCATTGCCTCCTCTCCAAGCACCTCGCCCGGCTGAATCGCGAGGGCCGCCAGCGAGGTCTCCTCATGAGTGAACGGCTGATTGCTGATCGCAGCGATTGCGATTCCGAGGTCATCGGTGGTCTTTTTGGCTGGGTCGTCTGGCGGGAGTTGTGTCAGATATGAACGGATGCGCATCAGGTCCATACTCATCTGCAACGCGACATAGCGGTTGATCGCGATGATCGCCGTGAAGCCGTTGTGCAGATGCTCCAGCAACCGCAGGTAGGTTGAGGGGAGATTGTAGACCGAGGCGGGCGAGAGTTCGTCGTAGACGTCGAGGCAGATCAGATCTTCATCATACGGTAGTCCCGCCTCCTCCAATGCGCGCTGATAGCCTCGGATGCGATCGCACACACTACTGGCCTCTACTTCATGTCCGGTGAAGACGGCGATTCGGCGATGTCCCTTCTCGATCAACAGCTTGGTCAGCGCATAGCCGGCACCCTCGTCGTCAAAGGTGACCCGGTCCGTTTCAACGTCAGGGTAATAGCGGTCGAGGAGCACCAGCGGATATCCGCGGTTGTGTAGTTCATTGAAGAACGCTATATCGGGATAACGAGCTCTGGGTAGTAGAAGCACCCCATCCGCCCCATTTTGGATAGCGTTACGTACCCGCGCCGCTTCGAGATCTCCTTTCTCCAACCCGATGATCTCGAGTTGGACATTCTCTCGCAGGGCAATCCGCGCAGCACCGATCAGGATCTGTGCGATGTAGGAGTCTGCGAAGGTTGGCAGGCAGAAGACCACGCGATGCGATGGCACCTCTTCAGTGTTCTCGTTTTGGCTCAGTACAAAACTACCCCGCCCAGCTCGGTGCTCGATCAGGTTGTCACGCCTCAGCAGGTCCTTGGCCTTGATGATCGTGATGCGGCTGACTCCATAGTCCTTCACCAGTTGGCGCTCGGACGGCAGTGCGTCACCCGGCTTAAATTCCCCGGCGTGTATCCGCGATAGCAAGGAGAGGTAGACTTGGTAGTAGCGCGGCAGCGGATCATTTGGATCTACGCGATACTTTGTCAAGATGATAATTCCTCATGTGGATGGGCGGACATATCCAGTATATGCGAAAAATGAGGCTTTGTCAACCCCGAATTCTTGCAAGGTTGGGCGAAATTCAATCTCGCCCAACATAGCGAACGGCAATGCCCCTTAAGGTTGGGATGGATGAGCTGCCGTGCAGGCTGGTGATAATTGACGCCCTGGAATGAACATGTTAAGATGTCCGTACCCTGGTCAGCTTCTCTGTGTTGGGACTTATCTTGTGCGCCAGGCCTCGTCTCCCGGTATGGCGCGGAGGTGTGGACGGGAGATAGTCTAACGGCCTGCTTTTTCGCCTATGAGCACGTTCGCCTTACAGGTTCGTTTATTTGGCTCGCTCGAACTGGTCTGGGGTAGTGATTCACTTTCCACGTCGCTCTCCGCCAGGTCTCGCTCGCTGCTGGCTTATCTGGTTCTTCACCACGATCGGCCTATCCCTCGTGACCGGCTGGCAGGCCTCTTTTGGCCCGAGCGGCCCGACTCCCGCGCCCGCCGCGCCCTCTCTCAGGCGCTGTGGCAGATCCGCTCGGCTCTTGGTCCCGCCGCCGGCCGGTTGGAGGCAGAACGGAGAAGTGTGACTTTTCGGCTTCACTCCGCCGACCGCTTCGACGTGGAGGAATTTGAGAACCAGGTAGAGAAGGCCAAGGGGTGGTGGCAGAAGGCATCAACCTGCATCCCGCTTCTTGCTTCTGCTGTTCGATTGTACCGGGCCGACCTGCTCGAAGAATGTTATGACGATTGGGCACTCCTGGAGCGAGAGCGCTTGCGAGAGCTATACCTGGGTGCGCTGGAGCAGTTGATCACGCTGCACAAGCAACAGAGCGATTATGAACAGGCGCTCACCTATGCTCAGCAATTGGTGGCCGCCGACCCGCTGCGGGAATCGGGCCACTTGGAACTGATGCGTCTTTATCACCTTCTGGGCCGTCCCCACGCGGCCTTGACTCAGTTTGCCACGCTGCACCACTTGTTGGCGGAGGAGTTGGGCGTCTCCCCCGCTTCCAGTACCGTCGCTCTCTACCAGGATATTGCCGCTGCGCTGGGGGAGAGTTCACCCCCTCACCTCCCCGTCGCGCCGCCGCCCATCCTGCGCGACCTATCCCGGCTCCCGCTCGTCGGACGGGAGGCGGAACGGAATCTCCTCCTCGACGCGCTCCAGGAAGCGATGCAGGGCCGGTGTGGACTCGCGATCATCGAAGGAGAAGCCGGAGTGGGTAAGACCCGGCTGGTGACAGAGGTGGTCGCCGACGCTTCTTGGCGTGGATTTCAGGTTGGGACAAGCAAGGCGGACCCGATGGTCGCCTCGGCTCCGTATGGGCTGCTGACCCATGCTCTCCTCGACCTGTTCACCCCCCTGCGCCTGGCGCAACTGGCGAAGCTGGTCGAACCACATCATTGGAGTGCTGTGGCGCACCTCATCCCTAAGATCGGCGAGGCTATCCCTGACCTGCCGCCCCTCTCCGATCTTCCGCTTGACCGGCAACAGGAGCGGTTGTGGGAAGGTCTGGCCCGCTGCATCGATGGCCTGACCATTGCCGGCCCAGTGCTTCTCCTGTTAGAGGATCTGCACTGGGCTGACGAGGCCTCGCTGATCGCTCTGCAGCATCTTTTCCGCTGGCTAAGGGGCAGCCGCCTACTTGTCGTTGTCACCTACCGCCCGGCAGAGGCGTGGGAACGCCCAGCCGTCCGTGAAACACTGGAGGCGTTGGATCGCGTTCGCTCTATCGACCGCATCCGCCTGGCACCGCTCACCGCTGGGCAGACCGGCCTCCTGGTTCAGCGGGCGCTGAGAGAGGGAGAAGATTCCACATTCGCCGCCAAGTTGTGGACCAGGACCAACGGCAACCCACTTTTTATCATCGAAACCCTCAAGACTTTGCTGGAGCGGGGCGATCTGGATCGCTTACCTGATGATAGTTGGACTTTTCCTGGCGATGAGTCGCCTTTGTCCATCCCCACCTCGGTCCGAGAACTCATCAGTGGGAGACTGGCGCGTCTCTCCCCTCCCTTGCGCACCGTGTTGGACTGGATAGCCGTGCTGGGAGAGGTGGCTGACTTTGACCTGATCGCCCGTGTGGGCGATATCATCCCCTTCGACCTGGTCGGCAACCTGCAGGCGCTGACCCGGCAGGGGTTCCTGGTGGAGATGGAGCAGGGCTATCGCTTTACCCACGACTTGATATGGGAGATTACTTACCGGGCTATCAATCCACAGCGGCGGCGAAAGCTCCACCGCCGCGCCGGAGAGGCGTTGGAGGCCCTGCATCCGGACTGGGCCACGTCGCTGGCTTTTCATTTCGACCGGGGAGGGCAACGTGAGAAGGCCCTGACTTTTACCTTGCGGGCCGCGAAGCAGGCCGGCGAGGTTTATGATTACGAGACTGCATTGCGACATTACCGTCGTGCTCTGGAATTGGTTGGCGATGATCTCCCCATGCGCTGGCAGGTGTTGTCTGAACAGGAGGCGTTGCTCTACCTGACCGCTCGCCGGGAGGCCGATGCCGCGCTGCTGGATGAAATGCTGCACTTGGCGGATTCCTTCCCCGATCCTCTGCACCGGGCGGAGGCGTTGATGCTAATGGGCCGGCACAGAGGGAGATGGGAAGCCCCCCGCCAAGGGCTCTCGCTGCTGGAGGAGGCGCTTCGCCTAGCTCGTGCTGGTGAAGAGCCAAGACTGCTCGGCAAGGTGATGATAGAAATCGCCTACATCCATTGGCGGATGGGAAACGTCGTCGCCTGCCAGACGGCCACCGAGGAGGCACGGGCGGTCTTCCGCCAGATCGGCGACCGCCGGCTGGAAAGAATAGCGTTGAACCAGTTGGTCAGCTTGTACCTGGGACTGCTGGGCGATTATGGCCGGGCGTTATCCTATAGCCGGGAGAGCTACCGTATTGCCAAGGAGCTCGGTGATGCTTATGGAGCCGCCGTTGACATAGGTAACGTGGCCCTGGCCCAGGCATTGTTGGGCAAATATGAGGCCGCGCAGAAGGCCATCGGGGAGAGCATCGCTTTCGCTGCCCGTGTCGGGGATCGTTATGCCGAGGGCGCTTTCCATATTTTCGAGGCCATTATCTGGTGGGGGCTGGGCGATCTGGAGCGGGCGCAGGTCTCTGCCCAGCAAGCCCTCGAGATCTGTCGTCAGAGCGGTAGCCCGAATTTCGAGATCGAGGCCCTGGGATGGTTGGGGCGGATCACGCTGGAGCGTGGTCGGGTACAACGAGCTCGGCAGTGGTTCGAACAGGCTGTCCAACTGGCCGAAGCTCACTCCCAGGTACAGGACCGGGCGGAGCAATTGTCTCACCTGGCGTTGGCCTACTCTCGTCTGGGACAGCACGAGACCGCGCTGCGGCTTTCTGACGAAGCATTGACCACGATGAAGGCGGAAATGGAGACCAGCGACTGGCTGAAGCTGGTGTGCTTTGAACACGCCCAGATAATCGCCGCGGCTCGTGGCCCGTCGGCCGCCCGGCCTTATCTGGAACGCGCCTACCGAATGTTGATGGACGTGGCCGCCCGTATTGGTGATCCCGACTTGCGTCGCTCTTTCCTGGAGAACGTGCCTGACAACCGGGCTATTGCTATGGCCTATAGATTGGGTCGTTTCCCTACTCCTCCGCGTCGGCAGGCGGTTCGCTTGCCGGCTGCCGGCGCTCCCACCGGCCGCCCTCTGCGCGAGGATGAGTTCGTGGAGGTCACGTGGACCGTCTCCGCACCGGAGGATGATGGGACTACCGGCAAGACAGCCCGCCGTCGTCAGCGCATCCTACGGCTATTGCGCGAGGCGGCTGCTCAGTCCGCTGCCCCCACCGTGGCGGCATTGGCGGAAGCGCTGGGAGTGAGCGAGCGCACAGTCAAGCGTGACCTATCTGCGTTGCGTCAGGCGGGCCACGATGTGCGCACGCGCGGCAGTCGTTGACTCTTCCCCCAGATGACGGTCGCCCCAGCCCGTTTCCCCCCCATTGAAAATGTCCCCAAGGTTCCCCTAAGCTGCTCTCTTACTGAGACAATGGAGAGACACCCGTGTGATATGCTGTGCGTAATATAAGTTTTCCCGCAGCACGGGACTTTTTCGGGCGCATGAGTGCATCTTATCGCGACCTGCGGAGAGCGGCTTGAGTGATTGTGTCTCTGCCGTGATTTGTCGGTTTCTGAATTCGCCCCTGCTCGGTGAAACAGGGAGAAATATGGATAGAGAACAACGGCGGGGTAACTCTTTTGTCTTCCGCATCTGGTGGGAGGGCGAGGAGTGGCGCGGTTGGGTGCAGCATGCTGCCTCTGGCGACAGTCGTTATTTCGCGCGATTGACTGACTTGCTGGCTTTTGTCGAGACATACACCGGCTCGCTGGAGCAAGGTCGGGGCGGGGCAAAAGAGAAGGGGATGGTAGTTCGCAACTCGTGACTCACGATTGTATTCTCATGTTATGGGAGGGGCCGAAATGAAACACAAGATTGCATTCTACCTGGCTATAGTTTTGGGAGTCGCGTTGGTCCTGGTGAGCGGCGTGGCATTGGCACAAGAGGATGGCCCTCAGGGGGCAGCGGATTCCCAGGCCGCCGTGGGTACTGCTTTCACCTACCAGGGACGGCTGACCGATAAGAGCACGGGGAACCCCGTTGCCGGCCCGTGCGACTTCCAGTTCATCCTTTGGGATAGCAACAGCCCTGGCGGCAATCAGGTCGGATCCCCCCAGGTCAAGACCAACGTGGACTTGAACAATGGCTACTTTACCGTGACCGATCTGGACTTCGGGGCCAATGCCTTCGTGGGCGAGGCTCGCTGGTTGGAGATCAAGGTCAAGTGCAGCGGTGACAGTGACTATACGTTGCTCGGTCGGGTGGCTTTGGAAGCCACACCGTATGCGCTCTATGCCTTGAAGGCCTCGTGGTCGGGGTTGAGCGGGGTGCCGGCCGGGTTTGCCGATGGAACGGACAACGATGTGCTGGGCGGGCTAAGCTGTGCAAATGGTCAGCTTGCCAAGTGGAATGGCTCGGCTTGGGCCTGCGCGTCCGACGACGACAGCGGGGGCGACATAACGGCGGTCAGCGCGGGTACAGGCCTGAGTGGTGGAGGGGATGCGGGTGCTGTCACGCTTTCTCTGGGCACGACTTATCGCCTGCCCCAGTCCTGCACCAACGGTCAGATCGCCGAGTGGAACGGCAGTGCCTGGGTCTGTGGTAATGACGACACCGGTGCGGGCGGTGGGGGCGATATCACGGCCGTCTACGCGGGCACCGGGCTAAGCGGTGGCGGGGAGAGCGGGGATGTGACGGTGACGGTGGCTTTTTCGGGCACCGGCACCAGTGCTTACGTGGCGCGAGCCGACCACACCCATGATGATCGCTACTATACTAAGGCTGGGTTGCAGACGGCTGGGCAGGCCCAGGTCCATTGGAACAATCTGACCAATGTGCCCTCTGGCTTGAGCGATGGTGATGACGATACTCTAGGCGGGTTAGGTTGCGGTAGTGGTCAGATCGCTAAGTGGAACGGCTCGGCTTGGGCCTGCGCAGCCGATGACGATAGCGGGGGCGACATCACGGCGGTCACTGCGGGCACGGGATTGAGCGGTGGCGGGAGCACGGGCGATGTTACGCTCAATGCCGATACTGCATATCTCCAGCGGCGGGTCGTTGGGACGTGCGCTGCCGGCAGCTCTATCCGCGTCATCAATAGCGATGGCACGGTCACCTGCGAGGCCGACGACGACAGCGGGGGCGATATCACGGCGGTCACTGCGGGCACGGGGTTGAGCGGCGGCGGGAGCACGGGCGATGTTACGCTGGCCTTGGGCGCGACCTACCGCCTGCCGCAATCCTGCGCCAGTGGTCAGCTCGCCAAGTGGGACGGCAGTGCCTGGATCTGTACGTCGGATGCCACCGGCAGTGATTGGTCCCTCACCGGCAACGCGGGGACGGACCCCGATGCCAATTTTCTTGGTACCACCGATGCTGTGAGCCTGACGCTGGTGGTGAGTAACACAGCGGCATTGCGCATAGCGCCGACCATTACCAGCCCCAACATTATTGGTGGCTACAGTGGCAACAGCGTCGGTGTGGGGGTGTATGCTGCCACGATTGGCGGGGGGGGCATGGCAGGGTATGAGAACTATGTGGGTGCTCGCTTCGCCACGGTTAGTGGTGGTATAAACAACCAGGCGAGGGGTGATGGCGCCACGATTGGTGGTGGCGGGAGCAACTGGGCCAGTGGTGAGGATGCCGTCATTGGTGGCGGAGGGGGCAACGCGGCCGATGGCGATGATGCTGTTGTCGCAGGGGGATTAGATAACCAAGCGATTGGCGACTATTCCGCGGTAGGAGGTGGTTGGGAGAATAAGGCTAGGGGTTATGCCAATACCATAGGTGGCGGGGAGCGTAATGAGACTGGGTTCGGCGATGACTATGCAACGATAGGAGGGGGCTATTATAACGGTGCCGGTGAATATGGGACGGTAGGAGGGGGCTATAGGAACGGTGCCGATGGGTATGGGGCGGTCATTGGTGGTGGGATAGGGAATCGGACTGAGATGACGGGGACGGTGATAGGAGGTGGTGGGAGCAACATAGTGACGGCGACGTACGGGACCATCGCTGGAGGGCATCACATCACGGTCACCGGGCAGTACGCGACGGTGGGCGGCGGCTCGGAGAACAAAGCGAGCGGGTATGGAGTCGTCATTGGTGGCGGGATAGAGAACGTGGCCACGGTGACGGGGACGGTGATAGGTGGCGGTAAGGGCAACGTGGTGACGGGGACACATTCTGTCATTGGTGGTGGGTATGGAAATACGGCTTATGGGATATCTGCCGCGATTCTCGGTGGCGCTTATAATACCGTTGCTGGCAATGGGGCCACGGTCGTCGGGGGGATGTACAACACCGCCAGCGGTATCGCTGCCACCGTCGCCGGGGGACATACCAACTCTGCTGAAGGAGCTTACAGTTTCGCCGCCGGTCATAAGGCTCGAGCGCTCTATGGCGGGTCTTTCGTCTGGGGCGATTCCACCGATTCCATCATTACTTCTCCTGCCGCTGACACCTTCGTCGTGCGTGCTAACGGTGGGATCTGGTTTGGCACGGCTACGGCGGCGTTGACGCCGACCATTGGGACTGGCAGGTTCATCAGCACTTCCACTGGGGCGTATCTCTCCACTTCCGGTACCTGGACTGATGTCTCGGATCGCAATGTCAAGGAGAATTTCGAGCTGGTGGATCCTGAGGAGGTGTTGCGTTTGGTCGCCACGCTGCCTGTCCAGACGTGGAACTATAAGGCTGAGGATCCCTCCGTGCGGCATATGGGCCCGATGGCTCAGGACTTCTACGCCACCTTTGGGCTGGGGCAAGATGATAAGCACATCGCTGCCCTGGACGCCAGCGGTGTGACATTGGCAGCCATCCAAGGGCTATATGCTCAGGTACAGGAGTTGGAAGCGGAAAACGCGGAGTTGCAGGCACGCGTGGATAACTTGGAGGCGCGGTTAGCAGCCCTGGAAGCACGCTCTACCGCCTCTACTCAGGGCACGATGCTATGGCCGAGCCTGATCTTGGGTGGATTGGGGCTGGTCTGGGTGCTTCGCCGCAAAGGGGAGGAGCCGCCGGGAGGTGAGCGATGAGGATGCTTCTGATGTTGGTTGTCCTTGCCGCTCTTCTGCTGGTCGCCGGTGTCGCAGCAGCTCAGACCGGTGGTGGCTATGACCTCACTTGGCACACGGTGGATGGCGGTGGTGGGACGGTCGGCGGCGGTGGCTATACCCTGAGTGGTGCCGTGGGGCAGCCGGATGCCGGAGCGGCCCTCGTCGGTGGTGACTACACTCTCAGTGGTGGCTTCTGGTCCGGTGCTGTGGTATCCCAGGGCAGAGGCAAGATCTACCTGCCCTTGGTGGTGAAGGGAAAGTGACAGGCTCGATGCCCTCCCGGAGAGAAGTCGCCGGGCGGGGAACCACGGAGACACGGGGACGCGGAGAGACGGGAAGCACGCCGTTGGGCAGAGGCCTCAAGGCCTCCCTGCCGTGTCCCCGTGTGGTGGGAACGGAAGAGGCTGTCGATGAGGGGTAAAGTGGATTGCTGGTAGGCTGGAAGATTGGAAAGGTTGGGTATGTCCAATCTCCATTAACAAGGAGAAACTATCATGCGTAAAATACTTCTGCTTACCGTAACCATCTTCGG
>JAGGZG010000302.1 GCA_021162125.1 Anaerolineae bacterium | reverse complement strand
TCGTAGGTCGGGTTCTCAGCCCGGCGCTCACCTCGGCAGGCCGCGGATCTGCCCTACGGCGTTTCCCTCAACAATCGCACTACTTCCTCGTCCGTGGCCTGACTGAAGTCCACGTAGAACGCGCCCACCGCTCACCTCGGCAGGCCGCGGATCTGCCCTACGGCGTTTCCCTCAACAATCGCACTACTTCCTCGTCCGTGGTCTGACTGAAGTCCACGTAGAACGCGCCCACCGCCCAGAACCACTCCGGGGTGTGCAGGCAGATCACCCGGTCGGCCTCGGCGCTCAGGCGGGCGATGGTGTCCGGTGGGCCGACGGGGACGGCCAGGATGAGTTCGGCAGGGCCGGCGGCGCGCAGGGCACGCAGGGCGGCGAGGGTGGTCGCGCCGGTGGCCACCCCGTCATCCACCAGGACCACCGTCTTGCCGGCCAATTTGGGCGGTGGGCGATCCCCGCGATAAGCGGCCATCCGCCGGGCGATCTCCTGGCGCTGGCGGGCAGTCTCCGCCTCGATGTAGTCCGCTGGCACTCGTAGCCCCGCTATCAGCCTCTCGTCAAGTACCACGTCGCCAGAGGAGGCCACCGCACCGATGGCCAACTCCGGGTTGCCTGGCGCGCCAATTTTGCGGGCGATGAACACGTCTAACGGCGCGCCCAGCGCGCGGGCGACTTCCGCCGCGACGACCACCCCGCCACGGGGGATGCCCAGGACAAGCAAATCCTTCCGGCCTTTCAGGAAGGCCAGCGCCTCTGCCAGCCGTTGCCCTGCGTCATGCCGATCCCGAAATTGCATCGCTATTACCCCGCTCCCAGTGTCAATGCTCGCTCCACCGCCTCAGTTGGCGACGTGGCACGCACAATCGCCTCCACCCTTCGCCCGTCTTTGCTCAACTCCCACGTGCCCAGCCCGACCACCGGCACGCCCAGCTTTAGGGCGAAGGCAATCTCCGAAAGTGTGCCGTATTCCCCACCCACGGCGATGACCGCGTCCGCGCTGCGTACAATAATCAGATTGCGGGCCTCGCCCAGCCCGGTGACGATGGGTATGTCCACGTAGGGATTGGCCTGGTGTCGGCTGGTGCCGGGGAGGATGCCCACTGTCCGCCCACCGCCAGCTTTTGCCCCGCGACAGGCAGCTTCCATCACCCCGCCGCGCCCGCCGCAGATCAGGATCGCGTCCCGTCGAGCAAGCTCTCGTCCGACGGCCTCGGCGATTTCGGCTTCCTGTGGTGTGCACTGGCTGGCACCTACTACAGCGACGATCATCGTACCCTCCGATTATCCTCCCGCAGGTTCCAAACCTGCGGGAGGATTACTGCCCGCTCAAGGGGGCGGTCGCCAGTCGCGTGTACACCGCTCCCGTGGGGCGCAGGTCGCTGCGTATCAGACACACCTGATGCACGTCCATCTGCCCTAGAAAAGGTACCTGCGTCGTGGTAATCAACGCGCCCAGGGCCTGGACCTGGTCACGGGTAGCTCGTCGCTGCGTGCGTCCCAAAGTCAGGTGCGGATGGAATGGGCGCTTCTCGGGTGTGAATCCCAGGGGCACCATCGCCCGTTCGATGGCTTTTTGCAGCGCAGCCAGCGTGCCCGTTGGTTCGTCCGCGCCAACCCAGGTCACTCGTGGACGCCTGGCGTTGGGGAAACAACCCAATCCGCCGATCGTGATTGAGAAGGGCTGGCACGGGGCGCAGGTTTCGGTCAGGGCCTGGGCGATGGAGTTGATTTTGACGGCGGGCACGTCGCCCAGGAATTGCAAAGTGAGGTGGATGCCCTCGGGGCGCACCCAGCGTACCGTTCCCGCCGGCACCTGGTTCTTGAGCTGCCGTTGCAAATCGGCGATGGCGGACAGGATGTTCTCGCTTAGTTCGATGGCGATGAAGGAGCGAATTTTCTCCATGACGACTCCTTGAGACGGTGTGTGTTACCGGACACTTTTGGGCGGTCGCCCCCAATTGCGTTGATCCATTGCGGGCCCGTTGTTCCACCGCAGAGACTTCGTCCTGAGTGTAGTCGAAGGGCCGCCGAGAAAGCTGAGAAAATTTATACAGGCCACCCGGCCATGAAGTGGCCGGGCTACAGAGCTTCCGCCCGATGAATCGGGCTCAGGAACCCCGTTTACGGGGTGGCAGCTTCGTAGCCGGGGCACTTCATGCCCCGGCGGGGCTCGCCCCCCCTCAGTCCTCCCCGCGCGTTTCACGCGCAGGGGGAAGCCTGGAGCTAGAGGGGGCGTCTGTGCTGTCCTTGCCCCTCTCAGTCCCCCCCGCGCGTTTCACGCGCAGGGGGGAAGCCTGGAGCTAGAGGGGGGCGCGATCCGTTACAGGTTCAGCAATTGCCGGGCGTTCTCGCCCTGTATCCCGGCCAAAATGGCGGGCGGCAGGCCCGCCATCCGCAGGCGGCCCAGGAAAGCTCGTTGGGTGATGAGCGGGTAATCGGTGGCAAACAGCACCTTGTGGGCGATGATCTCGGCGGCCAGGTTGAAGATGCGGTCGCGGTAGAGGTAGAGCGAGGCGGCAGTGTCGTAGTAAACGTTACGGAAAGCGCGCATAATCTCCGGCATGAGCTCGTAAAAAGGCAGGCCGCCGCCCCAGTGAGCGCAGACCAGCGGCACGTCCGGGAATCGCTGGACGAAACGATAGACCACCTGGGGGGTCACTGTGCCCTTGCCGGGGTAATCGTGTCCGATGGGCTCGCTGGTGTGGGTAAGGAGTATCAACTTGTGCGCTTGACACACCTCGACTATGGGGGCCATCACCGTCTCGTCGTCCAGGGAGAAGCCTTGCCCGTTGGGCATCAGCTCACCCACCCCGCGCAGACCGTAATCCGCGCAGCGTTCGATCTCCCAGGCGGCGCGGCGGCCCAGCACCGGATTGACGATGGCGAAACCGATGAGGCGCTCCGGGTAGCGGCGCACGGCCTCGATCACGTAATCGTTGGCCATGCGGCACAGGCCAGCATCTCGCCAGCCGAAGCCGAAGGTAATCGCCTTGTCCACGCCGGCGCGATCCATTTCTGCGATCAAGTCCTCGGCAGTGGCCAGCCGGGCCTGTGGATCGCTGTACAGTTCTGCGAACCAGGCATCACGGCTGAGGAACTCCTGGCGATGGGCGATGACCTGTGGCGGTGTGATGTGGGTGTGAAAGTCAATGATCAACGGTGAACCTCTGCTGAGCCAGAAACCCGTTTTTTCCAGGAAAACGGGTTTCTGGAGATGTAGGCGCTAGAAAGGCGGCCACCAGTCAGGGAGTTCAGACAAGTACCATTTCCCGTCATCGGCTTTGACGACAGTGATGGTCTCGTCTATCTGCTTGTGGGTGGTAACCGCGTCCTCGCCGGTACCCCGGGTGATGGAATACTTGCCCTTTACGCCGATGACGGCCCGCGTACTGGATTCCTCGATAATCCTGTACTCTATCTCGTCAATCTCAACGGCGGTGGGAAAATTCAGCGTCTCTCGCTCGCGCTTGTCGGGATCCACGTATTTCAAGAGCGGCTCGTAGGCCTGGCGCATGGTCTGGACGGCTTTCACCGAGTCCGTCACGTAACCCTGCACCACTTTGACACAGGGCTTGGTGCCAATGCCGATGCCAGCGAGGAGGCCCTGGTTGTAAACGTAGTATCCTCCCCCTACCACAGCCAGGCAGATACACAACAGGATAATGACCACGACTCCAGCGATAATGGATACCAGGTTTTTGGGCAATTTGCTGGGTGGCGCGGGTGCGGGCTCGGCTTCACTGATTTCGGGTGTGGCCTCGCTTACTTCCACTTTAGTCTCATCGTTTTCCAGGTTCATGCGGAACACCTCCTCCGTGATGAGTACCCTGCCCGGCGACCGGTGCACTCTTCTGGTCAGGGCTGGGGATTGCGGATGGCAACGTTCATAATTTTCGCACACATCGGGGCGAAAGTCAAGCGCGTGAACCATGCAGCGCACGTAGGAGTATTATCTAATGGTGGCCCAAGCATGGATGCGCCTGCCGACTGGCTACCCTTTTTTCGAGGACGCTGGTATAATTACCTTCCCGCGGGTGACTTCGGATCTGCGGGAGGGTAAGCGAAAAAGCGAGAGGAGTACATCATGAAACAAGTGCGTGCGGTTGCCGGGCGGATCATAAGCAACGTGGAAAAGGTCATCTTCGGTAAGCACGAGGAGGTACAGCTCGCTGTGCTCGGGTTGCTGTGCCAGGGCCACTTGCTTATTGAGGACGTGCCTGGCGTGGGCAAAACGATGCTGGCCAAGGCCATCGCTAAATCAGTCGGCTGCACCTTCCGGCGCATTCAGTTCACGCCGGACATGCTGCCCAGCGATGTGACCGGCGTATCGGTGTTCAACCAGAAAACCCGCGAGTTTGAGTTCCGCCCCGGCCCGGTAATGGCGCAGATCGTGCTCACCGACGAGATCAACCGCGCCACGCCCAAGACCCAGAGCGCTCTGTTGGAGGCGATGGAGGAGCGCCAGGTCACGGTGGACGGTAAGACCTACTCGCTGGGCAGGCCCTTCCTGGTGCTGGCCACTCAGAACCCCATCGAGTACGAGGGCACGTTCCCCCTGCCGGAGGCGCAGTTGGACCGCTTCATGATGCGCATTAGCCTGGGCTATCCCGCTCCCGAGGACGAAATCGCCATCCTCGACTCGCAACAATACGTCCATCCGGTGGAGGAAATTGGCCAGGTGGTGACCGTGGAGGAACTCATAGAGGCCCAGGAGAAGGTGAAAGAGGTGTACATTGATGGCCTCGTCAAGGAGTACATCGTGGCTATCGTCAATGCCACCCGCAAGCACCCGGACGTTTACCTGGGGGCCAGTCCCCGTGGCAGCCTGGCGCTGTACAGGACGTCGCAGGCACGGGCGGCGGTGCTGGGCCGCGACTACGTCATCCCCGACGACATCAAAGTTCTGGCCAAACCGACGCTGGCTCATCGGCTCATCGTCAGCCCCTCGGCGCGCATCAAGGATGTGGACCCCCGCGTGGTGGTCGAGGACGTGTTGAATTCGGTGCCCGTCCCTGGCGCGCGGGTCAGAGCGAGAGGGCGTGCCGAATAACGCACGATTGCACGTTGAAAGAAACGTATTCATGCCCAAAGCCGATCTCGTCCTGCTTCATGCCCCCAGTGTGTACGATTTTCGAAAAGAATCCATCCTCTACGGCCCGGTGAGCGACCTGGTGCCATCCACCACCGTCTTCGAGATGTACCCCATCGGTCTGACGACCATCGCCGAATACCTGGAGCGGCACGGATTTCGGGTTCGTATCGTTAACCTGGCGCTTCGTATGCTGCGCGATCCCCGCTTCGATGCGGAGAAGTGCATTCGTCGCCTGAATCCTCGTGCCTTTGGCATTGACCTGCACTGGTTGCCCCACGCTCACGGCGCACTGGAAGTAGCCCGCATCGTTAAGGAGGTGCACCCGCATACGCCCCTGATGATCGGTGGCTTCTCGGCCACCTATTTCCACGAGGAGATCATCGCCCGGCCGGAAGTGGACTACGTGGTGCGCGGGGATTCTACCGAAGAGCCGGTGCTCCAGCTCATGCGCCACATCTGCGGCGACGGGCGGGGGAGGGTGCGTCCTGTGCTGGAGGACATTCCCAACCTTACCTGGAAGGATGCCACAGGCCGGGTACACGCCAATCCCATCGCCTACGTCCCGGACAGCCTCGACCACGTATTGATTGACTACAGCTACGTGGTCAAAGCCGTGGTTCGCTACCGTGACCTCATTGGATTTGTCCCTTTCCGCGAATGGCTGCGTTATCCCATTACAGCGGCACTGACCTGCCGGGGGTGCGTGCACGATTGCCAGACTTGTGGCGGCTCGGCGACCGCGTTCCGCCGGGTGTTCAATCGCCGGCAACCGGCCTTTCGCTCGCCGGAGGCTCTGGCCCGCGATATTCGCAACATTGGGCGCTTCAGCCGGGGGCCGGTCTTCGTGCTGGGCGACATCCGCCAGGCGGGGTTGGATTACGGCGAACGGTTCTTGAAGGCAGTGCAAGGCATCAACGAGCAACTGATATTCGAGCTCTTCAGCCCAGCCTCGCGGGATTTCTTGATGAAGGTGGGTCGCGCCGCGCCGCGCTTTACCCTGGAAATGTCCCCCGAATCGCACGACGAGGGGATACGTGCCGCGTTTGGCCGGCACTACAGCAACCAGGCTCTGGAGGAGACCATCGCCTACGCGCTGGAGTCGGGCTGCCGGCGTTTCGACGTGTTTTTTATGATCGGCCTGCCCGGCCAGACCTATCAGTCGGTGCTGGATACGGTCGCCTACTGCGACTACTTGATGGAACGCTTCAATCGGGACGGCGATGCGCGGGTATTCCCCTTCATCTCGCCCTTAGCGCCTTTCCTCGATCCGGGCAGCAGAGTTTTCGAGGAGCCGGAGAAATACGGCTACCGTCTGTTCTGCCACACCCTGGAGGAACATCGTCGGGCACTGGTGCAGCCCAGTTGGAAATACGTGCTGAACTACGAGACGCGGTGGATGAGCCGTGACGAGATTGTGGCCAGCACCTACGAGGCGGGCTTGCGTTTCAACCGCATCAAGGCGAAGTACGGATTGATTGATCCCAGGGTGGCCGAGGCAACCGAGCGGCGCATTCACCAGGCCGTCCGCCTCAGCCGCCAGATTGACGACATCATGGGCATCGCCGACGAAGGACGACGGGCCAAACTCCTCGCTGCCCTGAAACCGCAGGTGGATAGCGCAAACATCTCCACGGTGTGCGATAAGCGGGAACTGGAGTTGCCCGTGGGTCTGCTGCGACTCAACCTGCTCCGCGCGGTGGTCGTCGCCCTGGGCGGTCTTCTGGGGGTTGAACCCTCTCGCGGGTTCGAGGCACCTTCATAGCCCCCGAAGGGGGCTTCCCACCGTTCGGCTGAGCCCAGTCGAAGGGTTGGCGTCCGGCGGGGCTCGCGGGAGACTCAGGGGTTGGTTGGAGGACAAGGTGAAACAGCAAGCTTTCGTGGTCATGATCCTGTGCGTCGTCTCCCTCATCGCTGCCCTCACCGTGCCCGGGGAGACGGGCAGGGTGTTGCTTTACAAGTTAACCTACCTGCTGGCCGGCATCCTGGTGGTATCTTACCTGTGGTCGTGGAGCAGTGTCCGCTGGCTGGAGTTCACGCGGCGACCGCGTACCCGCCGCTCCGAGGTGGGCAAATTCATTGAGGAGCGGTTCCAGGTGCGCAACCGGGGCCTGATACCCAAGCTCTGGATGGAGATTCAGGATCACTCTGATCTGCCCGGACACCATGCCAACCGGGTACTGAGCACCCTGGGGGCGCGCCAGCGACGGAAGTGGACGGTGAAGACCGCCTGCTGGCAGCGTGGATGCTTTACCCTGGGGCCGGCGACCCTTCTGGGTGGGGACCCGTTTGGCCTCTTTCAGAAGCGACTCCAGGTGGAAGACACATCCACGCTGGTGGTTTATCCGGCCATGGTGGACCTGACGACCTTTGCCCAGCCCCTCGGTCAGCTCCCCGGTGGGGACGCGGTGCGCCGGCGCACGCACTACATCACCACTAACGTGGCTGGCGTGCGCGACTACGCGCCCGGCGACAGTTTCAACCGCATCCACTGGCCTTCCACCGCGCGTAAAGAGCGGCTGATCGTCAAAGAATTTGAACTGGACCCCACGGCGGATGTGTGGATTTTCTTGGACATGGACGCGCGAGTGCAGGGCGGACAACGGGAGGAACCCATTATCGAGCCAGAGGTACCGGCCCTGTTGCGCACCCGGCCGGCGCGGCTGAGGCTGATGCCCACCACCGAGGAGTATGGGGTGACTATCGCTGCTTCGCTGGCCAGGCATTTTTCCGTGCGGGAACGGGCGGTGGGCCTGGTGACCTACGGACAGCGGCGGGAGGTGCTCCAGGCGGACCGGGGCGAGCGACAGTTGGCCAAGATTCTGGAGACCCTGGCTGTGATCCAGGCTCAGGGCCGCTCGCCGCTGGCCCAGGTCTTAGCTGTGGAGGGCAAGTACCTGCGGCAGGGCACGACGCTGGTGATCATCACCCCCTCGACGGACAGACACTGGGTCCTGGTCGCCCGTGACCTCACCCGCCGGGGATTGCGCAGCACCGCCGTCTTACTCGATGCCAGGTCCTTCGGCTGCGACACCGGCGCCGAGGCTTTGGTGGGCGAACTGGCAGTGAGCCGTATTCCGGCCTGCGTGGTCCACCGTGATGACGACCTGAAAGTGGCACTCAGCCGTCAGGTAGGGCTATAGGCAGCCCGTTGCATCAATCAGTCGCGAATGGAGTCGAGGTGCGACGCACTTAACAAGTGCGTCGCACCTTTGTATAACCGGGGTAGCGCAACAAGTCGGCGCTACCCACAAGGTGTTGGAGGGGAGTTACTACTCAGGCCAGCGGTTGAAACCGCGCCTGAGGAGCTAAAGCTGCCTGTCCACCTGCGTGGACAGGCGCGTCCACGCAGGTGGACGCTCGGCTGCAAGCCCTCTAGAGGCGATTTCAATCGC